>NZ_DATAGM010000046.1:0-12087 GCF_036263695.1 Phenylobacterium sp. | reverse complement strand
CCACCGCCAGCGGCCGGCGCATGGAGATGACGCTGCGCACGCCGATGTCGCGCTGGTCGAAAAGCTCAAACCACGACGGCGCCAGCAGCGAGATCCGGGGATCTTTCAGCAGCGGCCGCGGCGCCGGGCCGAACTCCTCGTCGAACAGGTCCGAGGCCTTGCGGACCCACTCATCGTTCAGCTCGCCCGGCAGCGGCTCGAGCGGAAAGGCGAACGGATCGTCCCAGGCGCTGTGCGCGGCGCGCAGCCACTGATCGTTCAGCACCGCTATCGGCCAGGACTCGAAGTAGCCGGCCTCGTTGTGCTCGTCCCCCGGCATGGTGTGGGCCGGAAGGTCTGGCCCCAGGGCGGCCAGCGCCTTGGTCAGGGCCGAGGTCCCGGACCGGTGCATGCCCAGCACCAGGTAGACGGCGCGCGCGGTTCGGGCGGTGGTCATCGGTTGCGGCTGTAAGCGGAACGGCGCCCGGCGCCAAGCGCGCTTGCCTGCTGCGGCGACATGCTCCACACACGGCCCGCGCCCGGGCGGCGCCCGAAACCCCAGCCGTCAGGCGGACCTGGCCCTTCCGATGAACGTCGTCTGCTTCTCCAGCTTCACCTTCAGCTACCTGGACCGGGCCCGGGTGCTGTTCGAGACGGTGAAGCGTCATCAGCCTGGCTGGACGCGCATCGCCCTGATCACCGACCGCCCGCCTGCGGGCGTCGCTTTCCGGATCGAGGACGAGCCCTTCGACCGCGTCGTCTGGGCCGAGGACCTGGGCCTGCCCGACTTCCCGGCCTGGCTCTTCAAGCACGACGTGGTCGAGGCCTGCACCGCCGTGAAGGGCCCCTTCGCCGAGGTGATCTGCCGCCAGGGCGAGGCGGACGCGGTGGTCTACCTGGACCCCGACATCGCGGTGTTCGCGAGCCTCGATCCCATCGAGCAGGCGCTGGAGCGGGCCGAAATCCTCGTCACGCCGCACCTGGTGGAGCCCAACGAGGGCCACGAGGCGATCCTCGACAACGACATCTCGGCGCTGCGGACGGGCGTCTTCAACCTCGGCTTCGTGGCCATGCGCACCCGGGGCGAGGGCGCGAAGTTTGCGGCCTGGTGGGCGCGCATGCTGCGCGACTACTGCTACGACGACATCCCCGCCGGCCTGTTCACCGACCAGCGCTGGTGCGACCACATCCCGAGCTTCTTCGACAACTATGCGGTCCTGCGCGACCCCGGCTACAACGTCGCCAGCTGGAACCTGTCGCGCCGCAAGGTCGCCATCGGCCACGACGGCGAAGTACAGGTGAACGGCGTCCCCTTACGCTTCTGGCACTTCACCAAGCTGGGCCCGCTGGGCGATGCGATGACCCAGAAGTACGCGGGCGACAACTTCCAGGTCTACGAGATCTGGGACTGGTACCGCCGCCAGGTGAAGAGCCAGGCCCTGGCCGGCCTGCCGCCCCGCTACTGGGCTTACGGGACCTATTCGGACGGGACGCCGATCGCCAAGACGGACCGGGTCCTCTACCGCTCGCGGCCGGACCTGGAGGCGGCCTATCCCGACCCGTTCGACGCCAATGGCTTCAAGACCTGGCTGGCGCAGCAGGGGCAGGCCGCGGCGTGAGGTTCTTCGGGATCCGCGGCCGGCTGGTGCGGCTGCTGACGGGCGCGTCCGAGTCGGGCGCCGCCGAGCGCGAATTCGCGCAGACGGCCTATCGCCGCGTGCTGCGCCGCGAGCCTACTGCGGAGGAGCTTGACTACACGGCAGGCGCCACCCGCCAGCTGGGCCCCGCGCAGGTTCTGGAGAACTTGTTCGACTCCGGCGAATTCCAGTTTCGCAACCGGGTTGCGCTGCAGTCGGAGTTCGACGCCGGCCATTACTATTCGCCGGTCATCGATCCCGAGGCGCTGGCCGCCTCCGGATACGCGGTCGACCGCAACCTGCCGGAATCGGCGCTGGCCGGCCTGTCCATCGACCCACAGCGGATGCTGGCCTTCTGGGACGCCCACCTGCCAGCCATGCAGGCGGCGAACTTCCCGGCCCACGAGAGCCCGCCGCGGCGCTACTTCGCGGTGAACGACCTCTACTCCTGGGGCGATGCGCTGGTGCTGGCGGCGATGTTCGACGCCCACCGGCCCCGGCGGGTCATCGAGATCGGCTCGGGCTTCTCCTCGGCCTGCATGCTCGACCTGGCCGACGCCATGGGCCTTCCGACCGCCTTTACCTTCATCGAGCCCTACGCGGACCGGCTGAAGGGCCTGCTCACCGAGGCCGACGAGGCCCGCTGCACCCTACACGAGACGCCGGTGCAGGCCGCCGGCTCCGAGCTTTACGACCAGCTCGAGGCGGGCGACATCCTGTTCATCGACTCCACCCACGTCAGCAAAGCCGGCTCAGACGTCAATTTCGAGCTGTTCGAGATCCTGCCGCGGCTGAAGCCGGGGGTCATCGTGCACTTCCACGACATCTTCTATCCGTTCGAATATCCCGACCCGTGGATCTTCCAGGCCCGGCGCTCGTGGAACGAGATCTACATCCTGCGGGCGTTCCTGATGTTCAATCCGGCCTTCGAGATCCTGTTCTTCAACGACTATTTCGGCCGCAAGCACGCCGAGCACGCCCGCCGGACGCTGCCGCAGTTCCTGGAGAACGCCGGCGGCGGGCTGTGGCTCAGGAAGACCGCCTGATGCGCTTCAAAGACGGGTCGAGCGCGAAATAGAGCAGCCCCGTCAGCGCCGTCAGGTCCAGGATGTAGAGGTAGCGGTAGTCGCAGGCGATGGAGATGGCGAAGTAGCTCGCCGCCGTCGCCAGGCCCGCCCCCAGCATCCCGGCGATGGCCAGGTCGGCCGGCGCGCCCCTCGCCAGCAGCAGCACCGCCAAGACCGCCGCGAGCACGGCAAAGGCCGCGTGGGAGTAGAGCGGCGTGCCCGCGAAATTCAGGGCGTAGGCGGCGACGCGCCGGTCGTTGGCGTCCTGACCGGCGGCCAGGCTCAGCGACTGAAGATGGGCCGGCACGCCCTCCACGCCGACCGCGACCGGCAGGCAGCGCTCCAGCTCCGGCGTCAGGAACACCCAGCGGAAGACGTCCAGCCGGTGGGCGAGATAGGCGCCGGGATGCTGGGTCGCGACCTCCAGCCACTGGGCCCGGATGGCCGGCGCGGGGGTGCGCCAGAAGCTGCGGCGCACGTCCGGGTGCTGCTCCAGCTGGTCCACCCGCTCCGGAGAATAGGCGAGCCTGGCCTTGGTGCGGATCAGGTCGTCGGCGGCGGGGTTGGCGGCGTCGATGTGCGGCAGCGGGATCGAGGGGTCGCGGGCCACGGCGCCCAGGATGTCGTAGTGCAGCAGGATGCGCAGGCCGGTATCCGTGCGCCGCCCCGGGTCGGCGTTCGGCGGCTGGATGGCCGCGTCGATCGCCTGCGCCAGCAGGAACACCGCCAAAGAGCTCCCAGCCGCGCTCAGGGCCGCCCGGCCCCAGCCGCGCTCCCGCATCCGGAGGCCAACGGTCAGCGCCGCGACGGCCACGACGATGAGCCCGTTCTGGCGGACCAGGCAGGCGAGCGCGAGCGCCAGGGCCGCTAGCGCCAGAGCGATCCACCGACCTGCCCCGCCCCGCGCCTCGTTGGCGTGGGCCAGGGCGACGAAGCCGGCGACGGCGAAGTTGGCGAACAGCACGTCCTTCCAGACGATGCCCTGGTAGAGCACCACCGCCGGGCTCGCCGCCACCAGCGCCGCCGCGGCGACGGCGGCCCAAGACGTGCGCGGGCGCAGCCCCGGCAGCGACCACACGACCAGGAGCAGCAGGGCGGCGCTAGCCAGGAGATAGGCGGCCGTTCCGCCGGCGATCCGGTCCGAGAGGCCGAGGACCCAGGCGTAGATAGCAGGGCCCCAGGACTGCTGAGCGTCGGCGCGGCCCTCCACCAGCTGGGTGACCGAGTCGTAGGTCAGGTGACCCGGGAAGCTCAGGGCCAGCATGGCGGCAAAGCCCAGCCCCAGCAGCGCGCGATAGGCGAGGGCCGCCGAAGAGCCTGGCCGCCGTTCCCCCATCGCCTCCACCATTTGCCGGAAGGCTCGTTTGGTAAGCTGCCGCGGGGCGGCTGAAAAGCCCGGCTTGGCCGCGGTGGGGGATCGTGGTGTGTTCGCCGCGCCCCCAAATGAGCGTCCTCTACATCTTCGCCCACTTCGACGACGAGTACGCGGCCCTGCCGCTGCTCATCGAGCGGGCGCGCGCAGGCCTCGAGCAGCGGCTGATCTACGTCGCCGACTACGCCTCGGCGGCCCTGGCGGAGCGGCGCTTCTCGGAGACCCGGCGGCTGCTCGAGCGCATCGGCGTTCCCGGCGAGGCGGCGCGCCATGCCGGCCGCGGGACCGGCGTTCTGGACGGCGCCCTGCATCGAACCCTGGCCGCCGCCGAGGCGGCGGTGCGCGAAGCGGCGGCGGGCCTGGAGATCGAGCGGCTGGTGGTCCCGGCCTGGGAGGGCGGGCACCCCGACCACGACGGCCTGGCGTTCCTGGCGGTCCGATTGAGCCAGGCGCTCGGCGGGGCGCCCATCGACCAGGTCTCGCTCTACAACGGCCGCGGCCTGCCGGGCCGGCTGTTCCGGGGCGCCTCGCCGCTGCCGGAGAACGGGCCGGTCACCCGCGTGCCGATGTCGGCCGTCGACTGGGCGCGATACGCGGCGGCCGTGCGCTGCTTCCCCTCACAGTGGCGCACCTGGGCGGGCCTGTGGCCGGCGATGTTCGCGACTTTCGCCCGCTGGGGCTACGGCTACCAGCAGCTGTCGCCACCGCGCGTGCGCGAGCGGCCGCACGCCGGACCGCTGCTCTACGAGCGGATGTACGGGATCCCTTACACTGAGGTGCGCGCCGCCCTCGACGCCCTAGGCTGACCTCGGGCTGAGCAGCCACAGGCCCGCCAGCATCAGCCCGTAGCCGCCGGCCATGCCCCAGGAGAGCGGCTCGCCGAACGCGGCCCAGGCGAGCGGCGGCACCAGGGCGGCGCCGACGATGGCGGCGGGATAGGCGACCGACAGCGGCGTGCGCTTCAGGATCGCCAGCCACAGCACAGCCGACAGCCCGTACCAGAGGAAGGCGCCCGCCAGCGGCAGGTTCTGGATGAGCCGCCAGAAGATCGGCCCCTCCAGCTCCTGGTGCCGGAGGCTGGCGAACTTGAACAGCAGCTGGCCCACCGGCGCCATCGCCGCATAGGCGGCCAGACGGGCGAGGTCGCCGCCGCGCAAGCTAATCCTCGGTGAGTTGCTCGACCGCCCGCAGGTGCGGATGGATCGGCCGGGTCGGCACGCTGAGCACGTCGAAGTTCAGCGCCTGCAGCAGGAGCTGCACGCCGACGATCACCGGCAGGGCGGCGGCCATCACCACGCCGGCCGAAGCCGCCTGGCCCGGCTCGCGCACGCTGATCCACCACAGCGCGTAGGACAGCCCGAACAGCATGGACGCCGCCCCGGCGATAGCCTCCACCGTGGCCACGTTGAAGTCGCGGATGAAGTACTGACCTGCGATCCTGCGGACGAAGTTGTGCAGGTGGCGCAGGGCGAAGGGGCCGACGATGCGGCCGATCCTGATGTTGCTGACCTCCTCGCCGTAGCGGGCGGGAATGGCTACGTCGCGCACGACTGCGCGCAGGGTGCCCAGGTGATAGAGCAGGTCGGTCTCGAAGAAGTAGCGGCGGGCGATCTTCTTCTCGAGCACCCGGCGGGCGACGCTGGCCTCGATCGCGGTGAAGCCGTTGGTCGGGTCGAAGACGTTCCAGTAGCCGCTGGAGACCTTGGACAGGAAGCTCAGCACCGCGTTCCCGAACACCCGGATCGGCGGCATGTTCGACAGGTGGCTGGCCGAAGTGAACCGGTTGCCTTTGGCGTAGTCCGCCTCGCCCAGGAGGATCGGCGCGATCAGCTGGGGCAGGTACGTCAGGTCCATCTGGTCGTCGCCGTCGACCTTGACGAAGATCCGCCCGCCGCGGCGCTCGGCCTCCCGGTAGCCGGCCATGGTCGCCCCGCCGACGCCCTGGTTCTCCGGCAGGCGGACGACGGCCACCCGCGGGTCTCTCGCATTGGCCTCGATGAAGTCGCCGGAGCGGTCGGGACAGGCGTCGTCCACGCAGACGATCCCCTCCACCCAGGCCGGCGTCTTCTCGATCACCCGCAGCACGTGCCCAGTGACCCGGTAGCAGGGCACCACCAGCCACACCCCCGCGCCGGCCAGGGTCGGCGGCGCGGCCGGCGCCGGAGGAGCGAGGCTGGCGTGGGCCAGCGAGGGTCGGGGCGAGGACATCGGGACGGCCTGGGGGCTAGCATGGGCGCTCGCCCAGCGCCAATCTGGCCGCCGGCACGCGGCTTTTCGCCCGAATCGGCCGCTTCAATCCGTCCTGGCGGGGGCGCCGTGGCGGTGCTTGCGCGCTCTGGCGACGACTGTTACCGGAGCCCGCCTGTCGGGAGAGTCAATGGAAGCGGCCCAACATCTGCTGCGGATCGGCCGGCGCGGCGCGCGGTTCGAATTCGAGATGGCCGCCGCCGACCTGAAGGGCTCGTTCAAGCGGCTGGGCCTGGCCTGGTCGCTGGCGCGCCACGACGTCATTTCCCGCTATCGCGGCTCCATCCTCGGCCCGTTCTGGATCACCCTGTCGATGGGCCTGATGGTGCTGGGGATCGGCCTGCTCTACGCCTCGCTGTTCAAGCAGCCGATCGACGACTTCCTGCCGTTCGTGGCGCTGGGGCTGGTGTTCTTCCAGACCATGACCGGGATCATCACCGAGGGCTGCGACACCTTCGTCATGGCGCGCGGCATGCTCAGCCAGACCGCCATCCCGATGTTCACCTTCATCTGGCGGACCATCTTCCGGAACGCGATCAACCTGGCGCACCACATGGTGATCGTCGCCGGCGTGCTGGCCTACTTCGGCGCCTGGCGGGAGATCAACCTGCCGCTGGCGCTCGTCGGCCTGCTGCTGCTGCTGCTCAACGCCGGCTGGCTGAGCATGCTGGCCGGGATCGTCTCGGCCAGGTTCCGGGACATTCCGCCGGTGGTCGCCTCGATCATGCAGTTCGCCATCTTCATGACGCCGGTGTTCTGGCTGCCCTCGGTGTTTCCGGACCGCCACGCGGTGCTGTTGTTCAACCCGTTCGCCCACATGCTGCAGGCGGTTCGCGGGCCGCTGCTGGGCGACGCCGTGCCGGGCGTCACCTGGCAGGTGCTCACCGTCATGGCGGTGGTCGGCTGGGCCGGCGTCTTCTTCCTCTTCAGCCGGACGCGCCGGCGGATCGTGCACTACCTCTGATGAGCGCCATCCCCATCAAGCCGCCGCCGGTGTCGATCAAGGTCTCCGACCTGACGCTCCGCTTCCCGGTCTACGGCGCCGATGCCAAGTCGCTGAAGAAGTACCTGGCCCAGGTCGCCGTCGGCGGCCGGCTGGGCTCCTCGCTGGCCGGCGCCACCGAGGTGACGGCGCTGTCCGGGATCAACTTCCAGCTCAAGGCCGGAGATCGGCTGGGCCTGATCGGCCACAACGGCTCGGGCAAGACGACCCTGCTGCGGGCCCTCTCGGGCGCCTACGAGCCGGACGAGGGGCAGATCGAGATCTTCGGCCGCATCGCCGCCCTGCTCGACCTGCAGCTCGGTCTCGACCCGTCCGCCACGGGCCTCGACAACATCCGACTGCGCGGCCGCATCGCCGGCCTGTCGTCCAAGGAGATCGACGGGCGGCTGGAGGAGATCGCCGCCTTCACCGGCCTCGGGCCCTTCCTGGCCATGCCGATGAAGACCTATTCGGCCGGCATGCAGGCCCGACTCGCGTTCGCGGTCTCCACCTCCGTCGAGGCCGACGTCCTCCTGATGGACGAGTGGATCTCGGTGGGGGACGCCGACTTCCAGAAGATCGCCCACCAGCGGCTGCTGGGCCTGGTCGAGCGGGCCGGCATCCTGGTGCTGGCCTCGCACGACATCGAGCTGCTGAAGCTCTACTGCAACAAGGTCATGCGGATGGAGGGCGGCGTCGCCTCGGAGATCGTGCCCATCCGCAAGATCGGCGAGCTGCTGGCGGCCTGAGCCGGACGCGGCGATCGCCCGCCCGATGTCACAACCGCGCGCCCTCCGCCGTCCTGTCAGCACGACAACAGGAGGCTCTCATGCGCGCACGCATCAATCCCCATCAGGTCTCGCCCAAGGCCCTGCAGCCGATGCTGGACATGGAGGCCTATCTCGCCGGCTGCGGGCTGGAGCACAGCCTCATCGAGCTGGTGAAGATGCGGGTCTCGCAGATCAACGGCTGCGCCTATTGCCTGCACATGCACAGTAGAGACGCCCGCGCCGCCGGCGAGAGCGAGGAGCGGCTCCACCTGCTCGCCGGCTGGCATGAGTCGAGCCTCTACACGGACCGCGAGCGGGCGGCGCTGGCCTGGGCCGAGGTGCTGACCCGCATCGCCGACACCCGCGCGCCGGACGCGGATTTCGAGCCGCTCAGGTCCCACTTCACCGAGGCCGAGATCGTCGATCTGACGCTCCTGATCACCACCATCAACGCCTGGAACCGGATCGCCGTCGGCTTCCGCAGCCAGCATCCGAGGACCTGGGCGAAGGCCGCAGCCTAGGGGCAGACAAGCGGACGGCGCGAACGTCAGAGATGGGTGGGAAGCGTACCGTGACGGATAGTTCGCGTACGTTCTTCCCCGTGCGCACCCTCCAGGGATGTCATCAGCGAGCTAACGCGCCGCGCTCCTCAGACTGCGCAGCTGCGGTGACGCCGAGCGAGTTCGATCTAATGGGTCAGCCCCATTGGCCTGAGCTCCAGATATGCGGGATCGAAGTCGCCGACTTGGCGCAGGGCGTCGAAGTCGTGGATTGTCACGACAGATGACTTCCACGACATGGCCCCGCTCGCCTTCAGGTCCTGAAGGGTCCTGTTGATGTGCACGGCCGAGAGCCCAAGCGCGTCGCCGAGCTGCGTCTGGGTGACGGGGAAGTGGAAGTGATCGCTGTCCGCCAGCCCGAGCCCCTCTAGGCGCGTAAACATCTCGCAGATGAGGTGCGCGACGCGCTGCTTTGCGTCTCGACGGCCAAGGCTCGTGAGCCACTGCCTGAACACTCCCGCATCGACCACGGCGTCACGCCAGAACGCGACCGCAATGTTCGGGTGGTGGGCCAATACCGCGGAGACAGCGGCGTGCGGGATAAACGCCACTCGGGCGCTGGAAATCGCACTGATCGAGTGATCAAGGTGAGGCAGATGTAGGCTGTCTCGGTCGGGCAGATCGCCGGGGATGTGGAACGAAACGATCTGCCGTCCTCCTTCGCGAGTCATCACATAGCGACACATCCAACCTTCGATCACGAAGCAACACTCAGTGGGAGTGGCCCCCTGAGCGACCACTTCGGCGCCGGCTTCGACGCTCCGGGTTCGCAATGGAAGTCGAGCCAACGTCGCTATGTCCGAGGGGCCGAGCCTCGATACGCTCTCGAACTTGCGGATCAGCCGGGCGTGTTCCGGAGAGGGTTGAAGCGCACTGGTCATGGTCGGCTTTCGCTTGGAGCGAGCGACCTGTTAAGCCACCTGCAAGAGGAGCTAGTTATGCCCTGCCGCAGCAGGGCTGTCGGCAACGTGGATTAGACCCTACTAACCTGGAGCGCAGTCGGCCCCGGCTGAGGGTCGTAACTAAGCGCGGGCCAGGGCGCCGCAAGAGCTTGGCAGCAGATCGAGAATAGAACCAAACGGTCCTCCCCCGTGACGATCACCTTCCACTCTCCTGAGTTCCAGAACTCAGGGGCATGGTCCCGCAGCATCTCGCCAGCCACCCTGACCGCCTCAACCCGCGCTACGCAAAGGTCGTCAAGTTCAACGCCTTCCCGATCTGGGATGACAAGGGTGTCTGCGACATGAAAAAAGTATCGAGGCACGCGCGTCTCCGTTCAGGCGGGAGCGCATTGTCTCTCAGTCACCACAAGCCAATGCGGGATGGTGATTAACGCAAGTTAGCAGAAACTAATCTGCTTTGCAGTTGATTACTGCGGCAGCGCTCCGCACCGTGTTTGCGCCGCATGTCTCTCGGGTGAGCGCCATGCCATTGACCGTGCGAGCTTGGCTGCGGCCGTACCGGCTAATCTCGCGAAGTCGTCTTGAGGTGCAGGTAGCGAGGATCGAAATCCGCGGCGTCCCAGAGCCGTTCGCGGTCCAAGATGCTCAGGATCCCGCCTCGCAGGTCTACTAAACCCGCTTCTCTCAGGAGCTGTAGGGTCCGATTTACGTGCACCACGCTCAACCCCAACGCCTGTCCAATTAGTTCCTGAGTCACCGGCATCGGGCACGTGTTCCCCTCCGCCAGTCCCGCAGCGTCGGCTCGGGCGAACATCTCGCAGAAGAGGTGGGCAACAGCCCCGTGCGCGGTGCGGTTGCTGTTCCTAATCAGCCACTCGCGGAATATCCCGCCCTGCACAAGCGTCTGACGCCAAAGGAGCTTCCGTGCACCTGGGAAGTTGTCGATGAGCTGGTAGAGGCGCTCGAGCGGTACGAAGCCCACGCGGCTGTCCACAGCCGTAGCCAGGCTGTTGTCCATGTAATCCATGTAGATGGTTTCGAGGCTCGGAGCCTCGGTCGGCAGGTAAAAGGAGTGAACCTGCCGAACGCCCTGCCGTCCCATCGTGTAACGGAAGAGGAAGCCCTCCAGCACGACCACAGCATGGGTGGGTTGCTCGCCATCACTGAGTACGTCCTGGTGCCGGTCCACTCTTCGGACTTCCCCGTCAAGCCGACGGACGGCCTGCGCATCGGCTTCGGGCAGTTCGCCAAACCGGCTCAGATGAAAGGCAAGCGTATCGCCGATTTGACTCACCGCCCGGTGCTATCCTCTGCTTCCAATTGGTCGCCCTCGACGAAGGTAAAGCTGTCCCGAAAGCGAACTACGTCGACGGTGCGTCCACTCTCGTCCGCGATCTCGATATATCCCCGCGGGTCTAGCGCCCCCTTCAGGAGGTCCGCCGCCATAAGCGAGCGCGCGCCGTTCAGGGCCTCTTTACGCGCGGCCTCCAGGTCAGCGAACTCGACACCCTCATCGTCTCGCGCGGTGCCTTGAGCGTCCCGGATGTGGAGGTGGTACAGGGGCACGCGGGCGGAAACGTCGGCTCGCAATCGCGGTTCCTGCCCCAACTCGTTGGAATCGACACTGCACCAACGTCGCGCGCCGCTACTTCCGACCAAGACAGCAGGCCCTAGCCGGCCCAGGGCTTGCGGACGCGCGGCGGGCTCGCCAGCTTGAAGCCGCCGCTGCGCCGCGAGAAGTTCGGGTTGTAGAACGGGTCCTCGTCGAGCACCCGCCCCCACCGCTGGCGCATGTAGGCCGCTTCCTTGGCGTAGCGTTCGCGGTGCTCGGCCGAGCGGTCGCGGCCGCGCGAGGCGGACTCGTAGTGGTGCAGCTCGGCGAAGGGCGTCACCACGACCCGAAGGCCCGTCTCCCGGATCTTCAGGCACAGGTCGACGTCGTTGAAGGCGACGGCCAGGTGCTCTTCCTCCAGGCCGCCAACCTGTTCGTAGACCTCGCGCCGCAACGCTAGGCAGGCGCCGGTGACGGCCGAGACCTCGCGCGCCAGCACCAGGGCGTCGCGGTAGCCCCGCGCCTCGCGCGCCACGAAGGGGTGGTAGTAGCTGGCGACCCCGGCGATCCCCAGGGCGATGCCGGCGTGCTGCACCCGCCCGTCGGCGAACAGCAGCCGCGCGCCGACCGCGCCGACGTCGGGTCGCAGGGCCTGGCCGACCAGCTCCCTCAGCCAGCCGGGGCCGATCACGTCGATATCGTTGTTGAGCAGCACCAGCACCTGCCCCTTGGCCTCGCGGGCGGCGAGGTTGTTCAGGCGCGAGTAGTTGAACGGCGAGGGATCCTCGATCACACGCACCCGGGGGTCGGCCTTCAGCTCGTCGAACAGCTGGTGGGTGGCCGGCTGGACGCTGCCGTTGTCGACGATCAGCAGCTCCAGGGCGGGATAATCGGTGCGCGAAAGCACGCCGTGGGCGCAGGCGCGCAGCAGCTCGGCCCGGTCGCGGGTGGGGACGATGAGGGAGACCCGCGGCGCCGGGTCCGGCACGGGCCAGACCACCCGAAGACCGCAATGGGGC
>NZ_DATAGM010000045.1:0-5182 GCF_036263695.1 Phenylobacterium sp. | reverse complement strand
GCTGTGGCTGGTTCCCGGAGCGGAGCCGTACGCCACGACGGCGGCTGCGGCGCTGTGCGCGCTCAGCGCCGTCGGCGTTTACCGGCGCCTGATCCCAGCGCCGCTGCAACTGGCCGCCTACGCCGCCTGCCTCGCCCCGGTGTTCTGGCGCGGATCGGGCGCCGCCGAGGTGGGCGCGCCGTCGCTAGGGGTGCTGGCTCTGGTGACGGCGGCGACCGGTCTGGCCAATGCGCTGTGGTCCGAAGGGGCGGACCGCCGCTGGCCCGGAGCGGGCGCGGCCACCTCGCTTGCGCTCGCGGTCGCCATCGGAGCGGGGCCGTGGCCCGCCTGGGCGCCGGAACTGCTTGCCTGCGCCTTGCTGTTCGCTGCGGCGGCCCGGCTGGTGACGGCCTCCCGAGGCGAAGAGCGTGCGGTGGCGCCCGCCATCTGGCTCTGGACGGCCGGCGCGGCGGCGATCGCCGCGCTGAACGAGGGCCTCGACGCCCGCGCGCTGCCTGTCGCCCTCGCCGCCCTTTCGGCGGGTGTGGCGGCGATGCATGCGCGCCTGCGGTGGTGGGGGCTGGCGGCGGTGACCCTGGCCGCGAGCCTGGCCGCGCTGGCGGCGCTCATCTCGCCGGCCATGTTCTCGGCCCTGGGCGACGGCCGCCTCGGCTGGCCCCTGCTGGCGGCTGAGGCGGCGGTCTCGGCGCTGCTGATCTTCCTCGCCGCCCGCCTGACCGGCCGTGTCGAGGGCGCGCGGGCCAGCGCCGAGGCGCTCAGCACGGGCGCGCTCGTCCTGTCCCTGACCGGCGGCTTCCTGCTGTTGCGGCCCTGGGGGCCGGGCGGCGTCCTCGATCCGTTCCTGGAGGCCGGGCTTCGCACCCTGCTGCTGGTGGTCGCCGGCCTCAGCGCAGCGATCGCCGCCACCCCGCCGAAACGCGACGAGGACGGCGCGGCGAGCCTGCTTCCCGCCTTTGTGGAGGAGGCCTATAGCGCTCTCGTCAGCCGCGAGCCGGCGGGCGTGATCGGCCGCTGGCGCGGGCAGGCGCTGCTCCTGCTCGGGCTGGCGCACGCGGTCGTCTTTCAGCTCCTGCTGTTCAACCCCCTCTGGGCGCGCTGGAGCCCGGCCGTCGCAGGGCCGCCGCTCTTCGACAGCATCGCGGCGGGCCTGCTGGCGCCTGCGGTCCTCCTCGCCCTGGCCACCGACCCGCGGGTCAGCTTCAAGCGTTGGCTGCTCGGCGCTTTCTTGGCGGGCGCGGCGGGGCTGGCCTTCGCCGGGACCCTGCTGGAGCTGAGGCGGCTGTTCCAGGGCGCGGGCCTGCACGAGGCGCTGGACGTGGTAGGCCGCACCGAGGTCGCCGCCTACGGGCTTTGCTGCCTGCTGGCGGCGGCGGCCACCATCTGGGTCGGCGACCTGGCGAGCCGGCGGCGACTGACCGTCAGCCCGCTGGCCGGGGAAATCGTCGCCGTCGGCCGCGCCGGCGCGTGGGGCGCCCTGCTGCTGGCGATCATCATCTTTGGCTATGGGGCCAGTCCTTGGTGGGGGCCGCTGCAACGGCCGCTGGACAGCGCCCTGGACGCCGCCCTGCTGCTCGGCCTCTACGCCGCCGCGGCGGCCTGCATGGTGCTGGTGGGCCTGCGCCTGGCCGGCGGGACCCAGTCGCTGCTGCAGCGGGCGCTCAGGCTGGGCGGCGTCGCGCTGGCCTTCGCACTGGTGACGCTGGCGGTGCGTGCAAGCTTCCGCGGGCTCGACATGGCTCCGGACGCGCGCGACGCAGGGCTGGAGACCTGGACCTTCTCGGCGGTGTGGGGGCTGTTCGGCTTCGCCCTGCTGCTGGCCGGCGTCGCCCGGCGGGTCAACGACCTGAGGCTCGCCGGGCTGGCGGTGCTGTTCGTGACGCTCGGCAAGATCTTCGTCTTCGACCTGGCGCGGCTGGAGGGCTTGATCCGCGCCGCCTCGTTCCTGGCGGTGGGCGGGCTGCTGCTCGCAGCGGCGGTGCTCGCCCGCCGTCTGGCGGGGGAGGGCGGCTCATGGCGCCCTGGCGGCGGCAGGCCTGCGGCCGACGAGCGCTAGAGGCGTCTTCAAATGAAAAGGCCGCGGGGGTCGCCCCCCGCGGCCTGGTCTGGAGCGGCGCTAAGGCCGTCCTAGAACTCTTCCCAGCCCTCTTCCTCGGGGGCCGAGGAGGGTGCGGAGGCCAGGGCGGTGGCGCCTAGGGTCCGGGGCGCATGACCGCTGAGCGGGGCGGCGGGCCGGGACTCCCGGGGCGCCGACGACGCAGCGGTGGTCTGAGCCGGGCGGGCGGCGGGTTTGCGGTTCGGGTTCTCCAGGCCGCTGACCTTGAAGCGGGCGACCAGCTTGCCGAGCTCCTGGGCCTCCTGGGCCAGCACCCGCGAGGCGGCGGTGGATTCCTCGACCATGGCCGCGTTCTGCTGGGTCACGTGGTCCATCTGGTTGACGGCGGTGTTGACCTGATTGAGGCCGAGCGCCTCTTCCTTCGCGGAGGCGGCGATCTCGCCGACCACGTTGGAGATCTCGGCCACCTGGGTGACGATCCGCTCCAGGGCCTTGCCGGTCTCGCCGACCAGGGCCACGCCCTGGGCGACCTGCTCGGTGGAGGCCGAGATCAGGCCCTTGATCTCCTTGGCGCTCTCGGCGGAGCGCTGGGCGAGCGCCCGCACTTCCGAGGCGACGACCGCAAAGCCCTTGCCGCTTTCGCCGGCCCGGGCCGCTTCCACGCCGGCGTTGAGGGCCAGCAGGTTGGTCTGGAAGGCGATTTCGTCGACGACGCCGATGATCTGGCTGATCTGGCGGGCCGACTGCTCGATCTCGTTCATGGCCACGACGGCCTTGCGGACGATCTCGCCCGAACGTTCGGCGTCGGACTTGGCGCTGCCCACCGCTTCGCGGCCGTGGGTCGCGCCCTCGGCGGTCTTGTGGACGGTGGCGGTGATCTGGTCGAGGGCGGCGGCCGTCTCCTCGAGGGTGGCGGCTTGGTGCTCGGTGCGCCGCGACAGGTCGTCGGCGCCGTGGCTGATCTCGGTGGTGCCCGACTGGATCGAGTAGGTGGCCATGGCGATGGCGCGCATGGCGTCCTCGAGCTTGGCGACCGAGGCGTTGAAGTCGTCGCTGAGCTTCTTGTACTCGCCGGGGAAGGCGGTCTGCAGGCGGAAGGTCAGGTCGCCCATGGCCAGGCGGTCGAGGCCCTCGGCCAGCTGGCTGACGATGAGGTTCTGTTCCTCGGCCACCGCGGCGGCGGCCTCGGCGCTCTGCTTGCGGGTCTCCTCGGCGGACTGGCGCGCCGCTTCCTGCTCTTTGCGCAGACGCTCCATCTGCTGCTGGTTGTCGCGGAAGATGACCAGCGAGCTGACGATGGCGCCCAGCTCGTCCTTGCGGAACAGCTTGTCCAGGTCGATCGAGTTGTCGCCGCGGGCGAGGCTCTCGGTCGCGCCGGCGATCAGCTTCACTTCGCGGCGCATGGTGATCACCGAGAACAGGGTGATCGCGCCGGCGGCCAGCAGGGTCACCAGGGCGGCGATCAGGGTCGTGGTCTGACCCTTCTGCGCGGCGGCGATCGAGGCGGCGGCGTTCTTGTCGGTGGTGGTGCTCTGGGCCTGGACGATCTTGTCCAGGTTGGCGCTCATCTTGGCGTACTGTTCTTCGAACGGCGCGGCGAAGCCGGCGGCGGTGCCGAAGTCGGTCGTGATCATCGCCGCGATCAGGTCGAGCGCGTCGCGCGTCTCCTTCAGGTCTTTGGCGAGCTGATCGAAGGCGGGCTTCTGGGCGGGCGGGGCGGCCTTGCCGATCTCGGCCACTTCCTTCTGGATGGCGTCCACTTCCGCCAGCATGGCCTGGGCCTTGCCCTCGATCTTGTCCACCTCGATCGACGCAGCCTGGCTGGTCAGCAGGAAGTAGAGCTCGCCGTGGACGTCGGTGATCCGCTGCGAGATCTTCTGCAGGCGCATGTTGTTCGGCATGTCCTGCTCGACCACGCGGCTGAGCTCGCCGGCCTGGTCCTGCTGCAACACGACGCTGCCGGCCGCGGAAAGCGCCAGCATGATCAACGCGAAAGCGGGCGCGAAACCGATCTTGACGATCAGCGGCAAGTCTACGAGCCGAAACCGCTTCACTTCATCCCCCCTGGTAGCCTGAGCCCGAATCCGAGCTGCGACATCATGAATCGATGGTGCTAACGGAACGTCACCAAAGAGTGAGCGGGAGCCTCGCGAGACTTGCCGGGACTGCGGCCTTGGGTCGCCTAACAATGTTAGGCCCGCGTTTATCTGAAATTTACCAAGATTAGATTTAGCAGGTCAGTCTTTCTTAACCTGAATCGCGTTTGATCCGCACACTTCCGAGGAGAAGGAGTGGGGATGATGAAGAAACTCATCGCGATTAGCGGCGGCATTCTTTTCAGCGTTGCGTTCGCGGGCGCCGCTTCGGCGGGCGTGTTCGAAGAAAAGATGGGCTCGTGCCTGGCCAAGCACGCGAACGTGAAGGACTCGGCTGCGGTCGTGCTGGAATGCACGGCGGCGGGCGGCAAGCTCTCGGGCTGCACGGTGGTGAGCAACAGCGCCGGCGGCAAGGGCTTCGACAAGGCGGCCCTGTGCGTCGCTGAAGTGCTGCCGATCGGGTCCAAGACCGGCGTGGTCAAGGTTCCGGTCCGGTTCCCGGGCAGCTAAGCGCCCGACCACGACCAGAATTCCAGAACGCCCCCGCGCCGAAAGGCCGGGGGCGTTCCTATGCCTGCGTCACTGCTCGAGCTGCTCGCGCCAGCGGGTCAGCTCTTGTTGGTATTGGCGCTGGGCGGCCTCATGGGCGGCCATGGCGCTGCCCGCCTCCTTGGCTTTCTCGGCCGCTTCGAGGTTGAGCGCGCGGGCGCGGGCCACGCCGTCGTCCCGCTCGCCGACCTGGGCGGAGGCGGTCACCGCCTGGCTGGTCGCCGATGGCGCGGCGAGATGCCGCTCGTCAAAGGCGTCGGCGACGGTGAAGTCGATGTCGCCGGCGGGGTCGAACGAAGGCTCGGGCCCTTCGGCCGTGGCCAGGCTGCGGGGCGGCGGCACAGTGTCCTGGAAGTCGGCCTTGAAGGCGGCCACCATTTCCGAGAGGGCCTGCCGCATCGTGGGCCTGGGCGTCGTCCAGGGATTGCGGAAGGCGGGGCGAGGCGCGGTCGGCGCAGGGCTCTGCGCGGCGACCGGCGGCGCG
>NZ_DATAGM010000044.1:0-14338 GCF_036263695.1 Phenylobacterium sp. | reverse complement strand
GGTCGCTCGGAGGCCGGTCAGCCTTGCGGGTCCAGCGGTCGAGCAGCTTGCCCGCCGCCTCCCGCCCGCCGAGGCCGAAGGCGAGGGCCGCGGCGACCGCCGCCGAGCCGAGGATCAGCCCGAAGGCGAGGATGACGATCTCGTCGGCGATGCCCATGAACCTCAGGCCCATGGCGGTCGCCAGCGCGATGGTCGCCCACCGGACGATGCTGGAGGCGAAGGCGTCCGCCCCGCCGGTGGAGCGGTCGATCATCTTGGCCAGGAAGTTGGCCAGCAGCACGCCGACGGTGATGATCACCCCGCCGAACAGCACATGGCCGGCCAGGTCCAGCACCTGCTGCAGGATCTCGGCGATGGCGACGAACTCCAGCAGCCGAGCCGCCTCGACCGCCGAGAACATCATGATCGCCACCAGCACCAGCTGGGCGACGACCTTCGACGGGGTCGCCCGGGGCAGCCCCGTCGCCTCAGCCGCGGCCTGCTGATCCACCGGCCCGTCAGCCGTGGACGGCGCCGCTTCCGCCGCTTTGATCCCCAGCGACTGCAGGCTGCGGTCGAAGCCCAGCGAGGGCAGGATCTGCTCCACCAGGCCCGCCACCCAGCGGCCGATGAAGAAGGCCAGCGACAGCACGATGGCCGCCGCCAGCACCCGCGGCAGGGCGCTCAGCACCGTCTGCAGCACCGCCACCGCCGGCGCCGAAATGGCCTCGATCTGCAACTGCTCCAGCGCCGCGATGGTCACCGGGATGACGATCAGCACGAACACCAGCGTGCCGATGGTTTTGGCCAGCCCGGACGCGCCGGTGATCCGCGAGAGCCCCGCCCGCTCCAGCCAGCCGTCCACGTGCGCCGCCGTCAGCGCCGCCTCCACCACCCGCCGGGCCAGGGTCGCCACCACCAGGCCGACCACGAAAATCACGCCGGCGCCGATGATGTTCGGCACGAAGGCCAGGATGTCGGTGATCAGCGTGGAGAGCGGAATGACCACATCGTCCAGCTCCAGGATGGTCAGCGCCGCGATCACCCCGATCAGCAGCACCAGCCAGTAGCCCAGCTGGCCCAGCTGGAAGCCGATGGTCTCCTTCGGGCCGGCGTCGCGGTTGTGCGCCCGGATCCCCGGGAACCGGTCGATCAGCTTGGCCATCCCCCATTGCACCCCCTTGGCCAGGAAGTGTGCGGCGACGAGCACCGCGATGGCGGTGAGGATCTTCGGGCCCCATTCGAGGAGGATGTCCTGGAAGTCGTAGTAGCCACCGGTCGGCATCGGCGTTCCCCAGCGTAGCTGTTGCAAGCTCTACAATTCCCGGCAACTCAACTGGTTTCGTGCGCGAGTTCAAGCCGCGCCCACGCTTGACGGCCGTCGCGTCAGGGGACCATCACGGGGGCCATGACCGAAGTCGCTTCCCTCGCCGCCGGCTTCCCGCCCGCCTCGGAAGAGGCCTGGACGGAACTGGTGCGCAAGACGCTCAAGGACCGGCCGCCGGAATCGCTGAAAGGCGCGACCGTCGAGGCCTTGACCATCGAGCCGCTCTATCGGCCCGCCGCGGACTCCCGTCCCCTGCTGGGCCCACGCGACCCGATCCGCCCCTGGGACGTCCGCACCCTTGTCAGCCATCCCGACCCGGCCCGCGCCAACCGCGAAATTTTGGCGGACCTCGGCGGCGGCGCAGCCTCGGTGATCGTGCGGATCGATCCGACGGGGGAGACCGGCGTCGCCGTCGGTTCCGCCGAGGGCCTCGCCCGGGTGCTGGAAGGCGTAGAGCTGGAGCTCGCGCCCGTGGCGCTGGAGGCCGGCTTCCTCGGCCCCAAGGCCGCCGACTGGCTGCACGCCCTCGCCAAGTCCTCCCCCGGCGCGCGCCTCCTCTTCCACCTGGACCCGCTGAGCGGCTTCGCCGAAGCCGGGGCCAGTCCGGGTCCGGTGGAGAGCCACCTAATCGCCGCGGCGACCGTGGCGGCGCGCCTGTCGCAGATCTATCCCAAGGCTAGCATGTTCCTCGCTTCGGGCCGTGTGGTGCACGAGGCCGGCGGCGGGGAGGCGGGCGAGATCGCCTTTGCAGCCGCCGCGGGGCTAGCCTACGCGAAGGCGCTGGTGCGGCAGGGCCTGCCCATCGACGCGGCCTTCGCCGGGCTCACCCTGGGGCTCGCCGCCGATTCCGACGTCTTCCTGAGCCTTTCCAAGCTGCGCGCCGCCCGCCTCGTCTGGGGTCGTATCGCGCAGGCGTCCGGCCCGCCGGCCCAGGCCCGCATCGAGGCCCGCGCTTCTCAGCGGATGCTGGCCGCCAAGGACGCCTGGACCAACATGCTGCGCCTCACCGCCGCCGGCTTCGCCGCCGCCGCGGGCGGCGCGGACGCGGTGGTGCTGGGCTGCTTCACCGACCCGCTCGGCTTGCCGACCGCCTTCGCCCGCCGCCAGAGCCGCAACGCCCAGTTGGTGCTGATGGAGGAGGCCCACGTCGGCCGCGTCGCCGATCCCGCAGCCGGGTCCGGCTACGTCGAGGCGCTGACCGACCAGCTCGCAAGGGCCGCCTGGGACCGCTTCCAGGCGATCGAAGCCGCCGGCGGGATCGTAGCGGCCCTCGCCTCCGGCCTGATCGCCCGCGATGTCGAGCGCGCCCGCCTCGCCCGCGACGCCGCCGGCAAGCCCCGCATCGTCGGCGTCACCGCCTTCCCGCCTGAGAAGGACGCCCCGCCCGAGGTAGAGCGCGTCGAGCCCCGCCCGGTGGACGCCCCCTCGCCCCGCCTGCCCGGCCCCGACGGAGTCTGCCCCCCGCTGACGCCGATCCGCCTCAGCGCGCCATTCGAGGCCGCGTGACCTCCATGACCCAGTTCCCTGATTTCACTCAGGTCTCGTTCGAGCCGGTTGCACCGACCGCCGCCGCTGGCGGCCCGGCGTGGGAGACCCCCGAAGGCATCGCCGTCCAGCCGGTCTACGGCCCCGACGCCCTCGCCGGCCTGGACACCCTGGCCGGTCTGCCCGGCGTCGCGCCCTACCTGCGCGGCCCCTACCCGACCATGTACCTGACCAACCCGTGGACCATCCGCCAGTACGCGGGCTTCTCCACGGCCGAGGACTCCAACGCCTTCTACCGGCGCAATCTGGCGGCCGGGCAGATGGGCCTGTCCATCGCCTTCGACCTGGCCACCCACCGCGGTTACGATTCCGACCATGAGCGGGTGAAGGGCGACGTCGGCATGGCGGGGGTCGCCATCGACTCCATCCTCGACATGCGCACGCTGTTCGACGCCATCCCGCTCGACAAGATGAGCGTGTCGATGACCATGAACGGCGCCGTCCTGCCGGTCATGGCCCTCTACATCGTCGCGGCCGAGGAACAGGGCGTGCCGCACGCCGCGCTCACCGGCACCATCC
The DNA here is from genome assembly GCF_036263695.1 of Phenylobacterium sp. GTDB lineage: Bacteria > Pseudomonadota > Alphaproteobacteria > Caulobacterales > Caulobacteraceae > Phenylobacterium. The sequence continues at coordinate 10,968 of NZ_DATAGM010000044.1, read as the reverse complement.
AGAACGACATTCTCAAGGAATTCCTGGTCCGCAACACCTACATCTATCCGCCCGAGCCATCGATTCGGATCGTTTCAGATATCTTTTCATACACTTCGCGCGAAATGCCGAAGTTCAACTCGATCTCGATCTCCGGCTATCACATGCAGGAAGCCGGAGCGACGCTGGACCTGGAGTTGGCTTACACCCTGGCCGACGGCATCGAATACGTGCGGGCCGGGATCGCCGCCGGCCTGCCGGTGGACGCCTTCGCGCCGCGCCTGTCGTTCTTCTGGAACGCGGGCATGAACGCCTTCATGGAGATCGCCAAGCAGCGGGCCGCCCGCCTGCTCTGGGCCAAGCTCATGCAGGAGAACTTCGCCCCCAAGGACGCCCGCTCGCTGGCCCTGCGCGCCCACACCCAGACCAGCGGCTGGAGCCTGGCGGCCCACGACGTGTTCAACAACGTCGCCCGCACCTGCGTGGAAGCGCTGGCGGCCGTCGGCGGCCACACCCAGAGCCTTCACACAAACTCCCTCGACGAAGCCCTTGCGCTTCCTACAGATTTCTCCGCCCGCATCAGCCGCAACACCCAGCTCGTCCTGCAGGCCGAGGCCGGCCACACGCGCGTGATCGACCCCTGGGGCGGCAGCTTCTACATCGAGCGTTTGACTGCCGAGCTCGCCTCGCGCGCCCTGGAGCACATCGCCGAAGTCGAGGCCCTGGGCGGCATGGCCAAGGCCATCGAGGACGGCCTGCCCAAGCGCCGCATCGAGGAGGCCAGCGCCCGCACCCAGGCGCGCATCGACGCGGGTGTGCAGAGCGTTGTCGGCGTCAACCGCTACCGCCCCGAGGGCGCCGATGAGATCCCGGTGCTGAAGGTCGACAACAGCGCAGTCCGCGAGCGCCAGATCGCCAAGCTCAAGAGGCTGAAGGCCGAGCGCGACGGCGCCGCCGTCGAGACCGCCCTAACCGCCCTCACCAACGGCGCGATCGGCAACGCCAACCTCCTGGAACTGTCGGTGGCCGCAGCCCGCGCCCACGCGACTGTCGGCGAGATCAGCGAAGCGCTGGCCAGGGCCTTCGACCGGCACGTCGCCAAAGCCGACGCCGTGAAGGGCGTCTATCTCGAAGAGGCCGGCGCCACCCCCGCAGCCGACCGCGCCAAGGCCATGGCCATGGCCTTCGCCCAGGCGGACGGGCGCAAGCCCAAGGTGCTGGTCGCCAAGATGGGCCAGGACGGCCACGACCGCGGCCAGAAGGTGGTCGCCTCCGGCTTCTCCGACCTGGGCTTCGAGGTCGTCATCGGCGATCTCTTCCAGACACCCGCCGAGACCGCAGCCCAGGCCGTCGCCGACGGCGTGCATGCGGTGGGCGCCAGCTCCCTCGCCGCCGGCCATCTCACCCTCGTGCCCGAGCTCAAGGCCGAACTCGCCCGCCTCGGCCGCCCGGACATCCTGGTTGTGGTCGGCGGCGTGATCCCGCCGGAAGACTACCAGGCCCTGAAGGACGCCGGCGTCGCCGCCATCTTCACCCCCGGAACGGTCATCCCCGACGCCGCCATCGAAGTCCTCGACCGCCTCAACGAACTGCTCGGCTACGCCCAGGAGGCGGCGGAGTAGCTTAACCGGAAGAGATCAGGACGCGGTTGCCTTCGCTGTCCTCGAACATCGCGTACCGCTCGCCGGGCGACCAAGGCGCGGCGCGTGGCTCCTCGACGAAAGCCACGCCGCGGGCCTTCAGCGCCGCCGCCTCCGCGTCGACGTCGTCCACCACCAGGATGAGCGACGGCTGCTCTGACTTGGGCGCGTCCGCCGCTCTCTCGGTGAACAGCAGCCGCGTCTGCGCGCCGGGGATCGACAGCTCGATCCAGCGCCACCCGCCGCCGTAGGACTGGTCGAGGGCGACCTCGAGCCCGAGACGGTCGCGCCAGAAGGCCAGCGCCCGCTCCTGATCGGCGACAGGCAGATGAGCAAACTTGATGTGCCTGTAGCTCATCCCCGCTCCTCGTCGGGGGGTAAGCCTAGCGCCGGACGCCCCGAATGTCCCCGCCACTGACGCTGCGCCCGCGGCGGTCGCGCCCGCGGAACAGCCAGTTGTCCTCCAGGTCGGACGGTCCGTGGCGGGCCTCGATGTCCCGCTGCAGGGACTTGGCCGCCAGGGCGTGGCCGGGGAACAGGGTGTCCACCGCCCAGCCGAGTACTGGCACAGCCGACGTCGCCGAGTCGGCCAGCAGGAAGGCGGCCATCTTGGCGATGGTCGCGGGCTTTGCGCCCGCGTTCACAGCCTCGGCCAGCAACAGGCCGGCTGCGCCCAGGCTGTAGACGGCGTTGGCGCCGGGCACCCAGGCGATGACGCCGTCGATGCCCAGGCCGAACGGCCCGATCCCCACCACCCGGTCGGAGAGCCGCTTGATCCGCTCGGCGGAGCGCCAGGCGCGATGGGCTTTGGCCTTGTCGTCGGTCATGGGGACGAAACGCGCTCCTTCCGCAGATGCTCCCCCTCACATGGGAGCGGCCGCGGGCGAGCGCGAGTAGCTAGCCCCAGAGCTCCGGCGTCGGCGGCTCGACCAGCGAGCCCAGGAACCGCAGACCGGGCTCGCGGTCTTTAGCCAGCAGCAGCGGCCCGTCCAAGTCCACGAACTCGGCCCCCTGCGCCAGGATCATCGCCGGCGCCATGGCCAGCGACGTCGCCACCATGCAGCCGACCATCACCTCCAGGCGAAGGCGACGCGCTTCCTCGACCATCGCCAGCGCCTCGCTCAGGCCGCCGGCCTTGTCGAGCTTGATGTTCACCGCCCCGTAACGGGCCGCGCAGCGGGCGAGGTCCCCCCGGGTGTGGCAGCTCTCGTCGGCGCAAAGCAGCACCGGGCTCGCCCAGCCCTCAAGGGCGCCGTCGTCGGCGGCCGGCAGCGGCTGCTCGATCAGCTTCACGTCCAGCCGCGCGAACTCGGGCGCGAGCCGCCGAAGCTCCTCAAAGGTCAGCGCTTCGTTGGCGTCGACGACGAGCCGCGTGCGCGGCGCGGCCGCCCGCACTGCGGCGACGCGGTCGAGGTCGCCCGCCCCGCCGATCTTCAGCTTCAGCATCGGCCGGCGGGCGTTGGCGCGGGCGGCCTGCGCCATCGCCTCCGGGCTGGCGAAGCTCAGGGTGTAGCAGGTCTTCACCGGATCCAGGCGCGCCCGGCCCGCGAGCCGCCACGCCGGATGGCCGGCGAGCTTGGCCTCCAGGTCCCAGAGGGCGCAGTCCAGCGCATTGCGCGCCGCACCCGCCGGCAACCTCGCCTGGAGCCTTTCTCGGTCAAGCCCCGCTTCGATAGCGTCGCGGAGGCTTTCTATCTGCGAGAGCACGCCCTCCACGGTATCGCCGTAGCGCGCGTAGGGCACGCATTCGCCCCGTCCCCGAGCGTCACCCTCGGTGATCTCCACGACCACCACCTGCGCCTCGGTCTTGGCGCCGCGGGCGATTGTGAAGGCGCCGGCGATCGGCCAGCGTTCCGCGCCGCAGGTCAGCTTGCGCACCGGCGGCCTCAGCCGCCTGAGGTTCCAGCGTAGCGGCTGCTGACGCGGCGCAGGCCCTGCAGAACCACCTCGGCGGCCTGCCCGTCCTTGACGCCCGCGTCGCCCATCAGCAGGCGCAGGGAGCGGACGTGCACGGTCACCGCCTCGGCGTCCCAACGCTCGTTGCGGGCCAGGTTGTCGAGCAGGTCGCATAGGCTGCGGAGCGCCTCGTCCACGGCCGGACGCTGGCAAAGGCTCGCTAGGCCGATCGCGCCCTGCGACAGACCATAGAGCTCCTCCACGCCGGCCGCCTCGAACTGGGCCGGCCGCCGGCCCGCGCAGGCTTCGACCGCCGCCAGGGCGGCCGCCAGCTCCTCGCGGGCCGGGCCCTCCAGCTCGCCTAGGCCCGCCTCGGCCGCGCCTACCGCCTCGGCCACCGGCGCGCCCCCCGGCACCCGGAGCAGCTTGGCCAGCCGGTTCTCCGGCACGAAGAATCGAACGGCGCTCACGTGTTCACCTTGGAGAGGGCATCCCCGTCGGCCGCAGCGGCCGCCAGGGCGGATTGAAGGATCTGGTCGGTCCGGCGCCGGCGCGGATGGCCCTCCGGCAGCTCGATGTCTCGGAAGCGCCGGTCGGGCCCGATGTAGCGGTCGCACTCGACGAACTGTCGGCTCTCGCGGGCGATCCAGATGATCCGCTCCAGCAAGCCGATCGGCGTCAACGGTTTAGCGATGATGAAGTGGGCGCCGCAGTCCCGGGCCCGCTGCACGTCCGCTGCGCGGGTGTGGCCGGTGGTCATCAGCACCGGCACGTGACAGTTCATCTTGAACTCCGACCTGCGCAGCCAGTGCACGAAGTCGTAGCCCTGACCCTCGGGCCCCAGCGTGTCGACGACCATCAGGTCGAACTGGTTCACGTCCAGGAAATCGCGGGCCTCCGCGGTGCTCGAGGCTCGCACCATGTTCTTGGCCCCGAAGCCGGAGAGGATCTGCACGAGGACCTGCATGCCGAGCGGAGTCGCGTCGAGCAGCATGATCTTCGCCTCGGACAGATTGAACCTCGCGCGCGACGTCGCGCTGAGGGCCATGGCCGCCTCCCCGTCTGTTCGTTGCGCCTAGTAGGCGCCCGCACCGGTTAAGGAAGCCCTCGCCTACTCCACCAGGTCGCCGGCCGCCGCGTCGGCCAGCAGGAAGGCCCGGCCGGTCTCGGTGGCCAGCAGGTTGGCGACCATATAGCCGCGCGGATCACGCTGGGCCGCTTCCGTGAGCACGGCGCGATAGCTGGTGACGAAGCCCACGGCGGCGGCCTTGAGCTTCTTGTCGCCGTGCAGGCGGCGCGACAGGCGGCGGATGGCCGCAGGCGCCAGGCCCGTGACCACTTCCCGAGCGCCGGCGACATCGCCGGTCTGGATCACCGCCGCCAGCTCGTCGGTGCGCGGCTCAGGCAGCAGAGCTCCGGCGTCGACGCCCATGCGGGCGACTTCGGCCATCACGACGGCCTCGGCGTCCTCGGCCGCGTCCTCGGAGGTCTCCGCCTCGTCGATGGAGGACAGCAGCTCCTTCCAGGTCCAGCCGTCGGCGCCGGCCATCGGGGTCGCCGGCTCCTCGGGCCGGGGCCGCGTGCCGGCCGCGGCCTCGAACACCTGGGTGAATTCCTGGTCGGTTGCGGTGGGCGTGAGCCTCAGCCGCGGGCGCAGGCCCAGGCGCTGGGCGGTCAGCTCAGGCGCCGGCTCGGGCTTGGCGGGAGCGGCCTTGGCCGGCTTGGCGGCGGGCTTCGGCTCGGCCGCCTCCGCCTTGGGCTCCGGCGCGGCCGCGGGCGCAGGCGCTGGCGGCGGAGCCGTTGGCGCCGCGGCGCCGGTGACCGCGCCCATCAGCTGCACGGCCTGGCTCAGCACCTCGTAGTTTCGCCGGACCCGCTCCTGGAAGGCGGTGTCGATAGCCTGGGTCTCTTCCGCCGTGCGGCGGGCCTGGCCGATCAGCGCCTCGATGCTTTCGGCGACGGCGTCGCGCACGTCCTGGGCCTGACGCCGGGCGCTGGCCGGCAGCTCGGCGCTGCGGCGCTCGATGTCGGCCAGCATCTGGGTGAGCTCGGCCAACGCCTCGCGAGCGGCGACCGCGCCGGTCTCCAGCTTGCGGGCCGTATCCGCGCCGGCCTGCTCGACGAGCTGCGCGCTTCCCTCGATCAGCGCCCGGGCCTCGCCGAGCCGGGCCTCGAACACCTGGTTGGCCTTCTGGCCGGCCGCGAAGGCGGCTTCGGCCAGCTGGTCCACCTGCTCGCGGGCGGTCTGCGCCTGGCGCGCGGCGGCGGTCTGGGTGTCCTGCACGGCCTTCGAGAGGGACTCGATCGCCGCGCGGGCCTGCGCCTCCAGCCGCTCGCGCTCGGCCCGGGCGGCCTCGGAGACGACGGAGATCGAGCGGCCCGCGTCCTCGGCGAAGCTCTGGCGCTCCGTGGACGCCGTGCGGGTCAGCTCCGCGAACCGCTCGGAGGCCTCGCCGATCAACCGGCGCAGCGCCTCGCCCTGCTCCATCGCCCGCTGGCCCATCCCGGCGGCGGCCTCGCGCGCATCGGCCATGAAATTGGACAGCTGCGCCGCCTGGCTCTCGGCCTCGGCGGCGAAGGCCGAGTGGTCGGCGCGCAGGGCGTGGGCGATGGTCATCAGCGCGGCGCGCTGTTCCGACAGGCCCTGTTCGGCGGCCCGGACCTGATCGGCGACGCCGAGGCCCGCGGTCTCCAGCCGGGCGACATGGCGGGACAGGTCCTCGCCGGCCACCTTGGCGGCGTCGCTGGCGTGGCCGGCGGCGGCGGTCAGGTCGGCGGCGCGGGAGGCCAGCGAGGCCTCGGCCTCGCGCAGCTGGGTCTCGGCCAGGTCCGAGGCCTCGGCGACCATCCGGGCCTGCTGGGTGATGGCCTCGGCGACCTTGGCGGCCTGGCCTCCGAGCGTCTCGGAGAGGCCGCTCATCTGCGTCCGCTCCTGGTGCAGCGCCTGGGCCAGTTCCCGGGCGGTGCGCGAAGAGGTGGCGGCCGCTTCGGCCAGCCGTTGGGTCTCCTCGGCCAGCGCCTGACGCAAGGAGCTCAGCGACTGGTGGGCGCTGCGGGCCGCCTCGGCCGCCGCCGAGATGTCCTCGCGCAGCACGCTGGTCACCTCGCCCACCTCACCGGCCGCGAGGGCGGCTGGGGCGACCATCTCGTGGGCGAGGGCCTGGGTGCGCCGGGTCTCGGTCGCCAACAGCTGGCCCTGCCGGTAGAGCCAGGCGCCCGCCCAAACGAACAGCGCGGGCAAAAGGGCGATGACGAAGAACACCGTTTTGGCGAACACGTCGGTCGCCAGCGCCGCGCCGCCCTCGCGCAGCCCCCAGGCGTAGGCGATCGGGAACAGCGCGAGGATGGAGAGGCCGAAGGCGGCCGCCCACACCGGCCATCCCGGCGGCGCCGTCACCTTGTCCGCGCCCGTCCGCGCGGCAGGAGCCGGCGAGATCGGCGTGAAGTCGTCGCCCTCGGCCGTCGCCGGCGGGCTCGTCTCGATGGGCGACAGCGCGCCCCCGGCCGCCGGATAGAAGCCGGTTTGCCGTTTACGGAAGACATAGCCCAGCTCGACGTCCGGCTCGGGATCGGCCAGCTCGGCTGGGACGTCGACGGTCTCGTCGCTCAGGGACTGGAAGTCTGCCGGCTGACGCCGCTTCTTGATCTTCATGCGCGGCCCGACAATCGGCCTTTCCCACCACCCGATGGCCCGCGTGCATGGCGCAGGCCTACCCGCCAGCAGGATTACCGCCGAACGGCGCGCACGCAAATCGGCTGCGTGCGGTCAGCTACGGATTGTCGCGTACTGTGGCGCTCAGGCCTTCACGACGCGGGCGGTCTCGGGGCAGTCCTCGGCCTTGACGTCGGCGGCCGGCCTCACGCCCCGGGGGGGAACGACGCGCGCGACCGTGCGCGTCACCGGAGCCGGACGCTCGGGCTGCTTGACCTCGACGGCCACGCCGAAGTGCGAATAGGCGGCGGCGGACGAGTGCACTACCATCGCCGTGACGATCTCAGTCAAGGTAGCCATCGGATCTCTCCCAAGCCTCCGATACGACTCCGCAGGGGTTGGTTATCGGTTAAGCGCCGCCGTGGAGCAATGTCGCGGAACATGAAATTTCGGTCATGTCCGCCATTTCTCAGGCCGCCAGGGCCGGCTTGAACCGCGCGCCCTCGTGCTTCAGCAGCCAGGCTTTCCGAGGCAGCCCGCCGCCGTAACCCGTCAGCGAGCCGTCCGCGCCGATCACCCTGTGGCAGGGCACCACGACGCCGATCGGGTTGGCCCCGTTCGCCAGCCCCACGGCCCGCACCGCGGTAGGCGCGCCGATCCGCTCGGCTAGGCCCCGATAGCTCAGCGTCTCGCCCGGCCGGATGGTCAACAGGCCCGCCCAGACTCTCTGCTGGAACGCGGTCCCCGCCCGCCGCCGCGGCAGTCGGTCGAGGGCCGAGAGATCCCCGGCGAAATAGGCCTCCACCGCCGGCCGGGCCGGCGAGCGCCCCGGCTCGAACGCCACCGCGCCATGGTAGCGGGCGAGCAGTCGCATCATCCGCGGCTCGTAGTCTTCGAAGTCGAAGGCGAGCAGCGCCCCCGCCGCGTCAGTGACGACCAGCGCCTCGCCCACCGGCGTCGGGATCCGGTCGAGCATGGCCCGTTCAGGCGGCCTGTTTCGCATCCTTGCGCTCCTTCAGGGTCTTTGGCGGGCTCAGCGCCGCGTCGGCGGCCCAAAGGTGCAGGGCGGCGTAGGCGCGCCAGGGGCGCCAGCGCTCGGCGCGGGCGGTCAGTTCGGCGAAGCTCGGCCGCTCGCCGGTCAGCCGCTCCAGCGCCCGCACCAGCGCCACGTCGCCGTGGGGGAAGGCGTCCGGCTCGCGCAACTCGCGTAGGGCTATGTATTGGGCGGTCCACTCCCCGATGCCCGGCAGCGCCTTCAGCCTTGCGACCTGCGCCTCCAGCTCACCGTGCGGCGTGAACAGGCCCGGGTCCGCGCAGGCCGCCGCCGCCAGCCGCTCCAGCGCGTGGCCGCGGGACCGCGGCATCCCGAGCGCGGCGATGTCAGCGCCGACGAGCCGTTCGGGCGCGGGAAAAATGTGGGTCAGGCCCGGCTCGGCGAGGTCCGCCGGAAGCGGCTCGCCGTAGGCCGCGGCGATTTTGCCGGCGAGCCGCGTCGCCGCCGAGACGGTGATCTGCTGCCCGAGGATCGCGCGGACGGCGAGCTCGAAGCCGTCCCAGGCGCCGGGAGTGCGAAGCCCCGGCCGGGCCTCGACCAGCGGCGCGAGGTCCGGGTCGGTGGCCAGATGCTCGCCGATCGCGACGGGGTCGGCGGTCAGGTCGAACACCCGCCGCACGCGGGCGATCACCGCCGGCAGGGCCGTCATGTCGGTGAACCGCACCGTGGCCTGCAGCGCCTTGCCGTCCGGCGCCGGCTCCACGGCGACCACGCCCCGGCGGGCCCCGATCGCCAGGGTGCGGACGTACCGCTGCGGCGTCACCAACTCGACACCCGGGATCGCCCGGCCGGCCAGGAACGCGATCAGCTGGTCCCAATCGTAGGGCGGCTTGTAGGCGAGCCTGAGGGTCGCGCCGGCCGCCGCGCTGGTCTCGGCGGCGCCAGAGCGGCGCAGGGCGCCGGGCGGGCGGGCGAACAGCTGCTGGAAGGTCTCGTTGAACCGCCGCACCGAGCCGAAGCCGGAGGCCAGGGCGATGTCGGCCATCGGCAGCCGCGTCTCGTGGATCAGCTGCTTGGCCAGCAGCACCCGGCGGGTCTGGGCCACCGAGACGGGGGAGGCGCCCAGATGCAGCCGGAACAGCCGGCGCAGCTGCCGCTCCCCGACCCCGAGCCGGCCGGCCAGCGCGTCCACGTCGCCCTCGTCCAGCGCGCCGGCCTCGATCAGCGCCAGCGCCCGCGAGACGGTGTTGGAGCTGCCGCGCCAGGCGCCCAGGTCCGGCGACGTCTCCGGCCGACAGCGCAGGCAGGGCCTGAACCCCGCCTCCTGCGCCGCCGCGGCCGAACGGTAGAAGTTGACGTTCTCGCGCTTGGGCGTGCGGGCTGGGCAGATCGGACGGCAGTAGATGCCGGTGGTCTTCACGCCGATGAACAGCCGCCCGTCGAACCTGGGGTCGCGGGTGGAGACGGCGCGGTAGCAGGCGTCCGGGTCGAGATCCATGCCCCGGACGATGGGCTCTCCGATCCGCCAAGTCTCGCGGTTTTCGGACTCTGACGTCACGCGAAACGAGAGAAGCGAGCTACCCCCTTGGCGGAGTGTACGCGCCCCTGGCGGCCGAGAGCCCCACGATTCCCCAGGCGAGGCCGAGATTCTCCACTGCCTCCAAGAGGGCCTCGCGGGTCAGCGGCGCCGCGCGGACCTCCAGCCCCGGATGATCGCGACGCAGGGCTTCCACAGCCGACGCCGGCGCGAGCGCCAGCACCGCCGGCCCCCTCGCCTCGCGCCGCAGTTCCGAAAGCAGCACCGCCTCCCGCGCCGGATCGCGCCCCACCGCCAGGACCACGACGCCCGGCCCCTCCCGCGCCAGCGCTTCTCGTGCTTCGGTCTCGCTGCGGGCCACCTCGATGCGGTTCGCCAGACGCAGGCTGGCGAGCACTTGCAGCGTTCCTTCCAGCCGCCTCGCGTCGTCGTCGATCAGCAGGATCGGTCGCAGCTCGCTCACGTCGCCTCCCTCAGCCCCGTCAGTTTTCCTAATAGCGCTTCCACGGTTAGGTTGCTTGCGCTCGCCAGGCCCCTCCCCTACCTGACCAGTCGAAGGGCCGTTAGTCCGCACGTCGCCAACGCCGGCGCGGGCGGCTTTTTATTAGATTTTGAGGTCGCCCCGAATGGACGCCCGCGTCGCGACCGCCTTTGCACCGATGGCTGACAGCACCGCCACGATCTCCCCGCAACGGCTGACCCACCTCGAGCGCCTCGAGGCGGAGAGCATCCACATCCTGCGCGAGGTCGTCGCCGAGTGCGAACGGCCGGTGATGCTCTACTCGATCGGCAAGGACAGCGCGGTCATGCTGCACCTGGCTGCAAAGGCCTTCTACCCCTCCAAGCCGCCGTTCCCGCTGCTGCACGTCGACACCACCTGGAAGTTCCGGGCGATGTACGAGATGCGCGAGCGGATGGCCCGCGAACTCGGCTTCGAGCTGCTCGTGCACCAGAACCCGGAGGCGCTGGCGAAGGGCATCAATCCCTTCGACCATGGAAGCGCGCTGCACACCGACATCTGGAAGACCGAAGGCCTCAAGCAGGCCCTCGACAAGTACGGCTTCGACGCCGCGTTCGGCGGCGGCCGCCGGGACGAGGAGAAGAGCCGCGCTAAGGAGCGGGTGCTCTCCTTCCGCACCCCCGAGCACCGCTGGGATCCGAAGAACCAGCGGCCCGAGCTCTGGCGGCTCTACAACACCCGCAAGCGCCAGGGGGAGAGCTTCCGCGCCTTCCCGATCTCCAATTGGACCGAGCTCGACATCTGGCAGTA
>NZ_DATAGM010000043.1:0-2891 GCF_036263695.1 Phenylobacterium sp. | reverse complement strand
TCCCCCACGTGGGGGACGTCGTTGCGCTACGGTATCGTTCGAGGGGTCGGGTCGCTGCCGTCAGCGGCAGCGCAACGTGAGCGCCTGCAAGCGGAAGCGTGCGATGTCCTCATCGAGGAGGGGGAGCCCACGCCCGAGAGCGAGCGGCGTCTGAACAAGCTGCTCTTCGGCGTTAAGCGGGGCGACGAGGTTCTGGTCTGCAGCCTGGAGAGCTTCATGCGCTCCACCGGCGAACTGGTGCAGCTGCTGCGCGACCTCCTGGAGATCGGCGCGACCGTCCGGATCCTCAACGGCGAGGCGGTCGCCCATGCGCTGCAGCCGTCGGAGCCGGCGACCGAGCTGCTGTCGCTGCTCGCCGAGCACGAGACCCGCCGCCCCTCGCGCCCGAGTGTGAGAGCGCCGGGGCGCATCGGCGGCGGCAGCCGGAACAAGCTGTCCAAGTACCAGGTGGATTACGCGCGCAAGCTGCACGCCGAGGGCCAATCCCTGCGCTCGATCGGCCTGCTGTTCCAGATCTCGCCGGACGAGGTCTGGGAGCTGATCGGAAGCTGACATGGCCCAGGGCGTCCACCTCGCCGCCAGCGTCGGGCTCGGCTTTCCAGTAGGCTACGTGCTCGCCGTGCTGTCGCTGCGGCTGGCGGACGCCGTCCGGGCCCCCTCCCCGGCCCGCGCCCTGGCCTTCATCCTGGGCGGAGCGGGTTGCGCGGCCTGGGCGGCCTGCCTGGGCGGCGGCACGTCCGCGCTGCTTGGGGCGCTGCTCGGATGGCAGCTGCTGCTCCTGGCCTGCCTCGACGCCGAGCATTTCTGGCTGCCCCGTATCCTCACTGTGCCGCTGATCGGCTCGGGGCTGACGGTGGCGGCGCTCGAAGGACCGGAGCGGCTGGCCGAGTGCGCCCTAGGGGCCGCGGCCGGCTTCCTGGCCCTGCGGCTGCTTGGCCTGGCCTACCGCCGCCTGCGCGGCCGCGAGGGGCTGGGCGGCGGCGACGCCTACCTGCTGGCCGGCGGCGGGGCCTGGGTCGGCTGGATGGCCCTGCCCAGCGCCCTCGTCTGGGCCGCCGCCAGCGGCCTCGCCTACGTGGCCCTGCGCGCGCTGGCCGGCCGCCCCCTCGCCCGCGACCAGCACATCCCCTTCGGCGTCTTCCTCAGCCTGGGCGTCTGGCTGGCCTGGCTCTACGGCCCGATCGGGCGATAACGCTCACGGACTCGGTCAGGGCCGCGCCAGGGTGGCATCCAGCCGCAGGCCGCCGCCTTCGCCCTTCACGACGGTGAGGTTTCTCGCCGCGAGCCCGTGCTCGCGCTGGAGGAGCCCGAGCCAGGGGAACAGGGCCGTGGCGGAGACCGCATCGGCGGCGACGCGCAGGCCCCCTTCCGGATCGGGTTCGGTGCGTGCGAGCGAAATGCCGGCGGCCATCGCGGTGGCGGCGACGGCTTCCTCCGGCGAAGTCGAGGCCGCCGGCGCCGCGGCGCGGGCCTGCAGGCCGCGGATGCGCGCGACGGCGCGGCCCACTTCAGCCTGCGTCACGAGCGCCGCGTCGTGGCGCTCCAGCGCCCGCTCCCGCACGGCGAGCAAGGGGGCGTAGAGGCCGTACCAGAGGCCGAAGGCCCCTACCGCCGCGCCCATCACCCCGAGCAGCGCCTTCTCCCGCCCGCTGCGTTCGCTCCACCAGCGCATCACGGTCGGCTCCCCACGATCACGTCGCTCATCAACCGGCCGCCCTCCTCGCGGCTCGACTCCTCGCGGAAGGCGAGGCCCGCCTTGCGCATCGCCTCGCGCAGCAGCTCCACGTCGGAATAGTTGGTGTGGCTGATCCCGGCCCGGACCTCGCCCTCCGGCGAGACGATCAGCGTCTCCACCTGCGCCTCCTGGATGGTCTCGACGGCGGCGAACAGCTGGGCGGAGGCGGAGATCGGCCCGCCGCCGGCGGCGAGCTCCAGGCCCGCCAGCCGCGCCTGCGCCTGGGCCAGCGGGTCAGTGACCGCCTGCCCGTTGGGCAGCACGGTGGCGACCTGCGCCGCCGCCGCCCGTTCGGCCGCATCGGCCGCCCGGTCGTAGCGCCAGGCCTGCACGCCCAGCACAAGCGCCGGCGCGATCAGCGCGACGGCGGCCAGCACTGCCGCCCGGCGCAGGTCGCGCGGCGCCACCTGCTCGGCGCGGGCGGGGTCGAAGTCGCCCTGCAGCAGGTTCACGGCGGGCGCGGCCAGGGCCTTGGCCCAGAGCTTGGCCAGCGCCGCCTCATCGTCGGTCCGGCGGACAGAGCGGTCGGGCAGCAGCACCTCCAGCATGTCCGGCTCGCAGGAGAAGGCGAGGCGGCGACCACGCACCGCCAGCCAGCCGCCCATGTCGGCGGCGAAAACCTCCTCGCCGTCCGGCTCCGGAAGCAGCAGGTGGTCGGGCACGACGAGGTCCGGCCGGACGCCATGCAGGCCGGCGAGGCTGGCCCAGCTCTGCATGCGGCTCTTCTCGACCGCGGCGGCCAGCCGATGGTCCTCGGCGTCGCGCGGGCCCAGCGCCAGATGGGCCTCGCCGGCCGGGCGGGCCAGGCGTTCCTCCAGCAGCAGGGCCGCGGCGGCTCTCGCCTGCACATCGTTGCGCGTCGGCAGCTGCAGCCAGTGGACGGCCACGTCCATGCCGGGCGCGACCAGCACGGTCCGGGCGCCGGCAGGGGCCGGGTTCGGGCCGATCTGCAACGTGCCGCGCTCAAAGATCCTGCCTTCGGCGTCGATCACCCGGACGGCGGGCGCCGCCTGGTGGTCCGAGGGAATGAAGATCAGTCTCCAGGCGGTCATTCTTCGGGTCCCCAGCGGCGCGAGACGAGCCGGACGCGGCCGCCCTGGTCCTCTAGCAGCGCGCTGGCGGTGACCTCGGCGTCCAGGTAGGCAACCTCAGTTTC
>NZ_DATAGM010000042.1:0-4984 GCF_036263695.1 Phenylobacterium sp. | reverse complement strand
GCCCCCAGCGCCGCCTGCCGGGCCGGCGCCTGGCCAAGGCCCGCCGGAAGGACGCAGCCCATGACGATCTGCTCCACCTGGTCGGGCGCGACCCCGGCCCGCTCGACGGCGGCCCGGACGGCGGCGGCCCCGAGCTCGGTGGCCTTGAGGGGCGAGAGCACGCCCTGGAAGCCGCCCATGGGCGTGCGGGCGTAGGAAGCGATGACGATGGGGTCGGTGGTGCTCATGGGGGAGATATAGGCCGCCTCCCCTGGGTCACCCAACACCGCTCAGTGGGCCGCCCGGGTCCGCGCGATGAACCCGCCGCCGAGGACCCGCGTCGGGGCTTCGGGGGCGTAGAGGACGCAGGCCTGGCCGGGGGCGACGCCTTCCTCGGGCGCGTCGAACAGCACGCCGGGCGCGCCGTCGACCATCGCCAGGCGCCCCGCCGCCGGCTCGCGCGTGGAGCGCACGCGCGCCAGCACCGGGCGGCCGGCCTCGCAGGCGGCCTCGATGGTCGCCGCCTCGCCGAGCCAGTTGGTCTCCTTCAGCGTCAGGGCGGCGGTCAGCAGCGCCTCGCGCGGACCGACGATCACCTGCCGCTTGTCGGCGTCGATGCGGACCACGAACAGCGGGTCGCCGACCGCGACGTTGAGCCCCCGGCGCTGGCCGATGGTGTAGCGGGTCACCCCCTCGTGGCGGCCGAGCACCCGGCCGTCCAGGTGGACGATGTCGCCGGGCTCGGCGCCGTGCGGGCGCAGGCGGTCGATGACGGTGGTGTAGCGCCCTTCCGGCACAAAGCAGATATCCTGGCTGTCCGGCTTGTCGGCGACGGACAGGCCGAGGCCCGCCGCCACGCGCCGCACCTCGCTCTTCGGCAGACCGCCGAGCGGGAAGCGCAGGTAGGCCAGCTGTTCGGGCGTGGTGGCGAACAGGAAGTAACTCTGGTCCCGCGCGGGGTCGGCCGCCCTGTGCAGTTCAGGCCCGTCCGGGCCTTCCCGGCGGGCGACGTAGTGGCCGGTGACCATGGCCGCCGCGCCGAGGTCGCGGGCGACGTCCAGCAGGTCGCGGAACTTGACCGTCTGGTTGCAGCGCACACAGGGGATCGGCGTCTCGCCGCGCAGGTAGGCGTCGGCGAAGTCCTCGATCACCTGCTCGCGGAACCGGCTCTCGTAGTCGAGGACGTAGTGAGGGATGTTCAGCGCATCGGCGGCCGTGCGCGCGTCGTGGATGTCCTGGCCGGCGCAGCAGGCGCCCTTCTTCTGGATCGCCGCCCCGTGGTCGTAGAGCTGCAGGGTGACCCCCACCACGTCGTAGCCGGCCCGGGCCATTAACGCCGCGGTCACAGTTGAGTCCACGCCGCCGGACATGGCCGCCACAATTCTGGCGCCGTCGGGCAGGCCGACAGCCGCGCGGGCTGCATCCAGCACGGCGTCCGGGACGTCGCTCACGGTGAGGGCATCGACCATTTCCGCTATGTAGCGGCAGGGACTGAAGATTGCGAGGTTGCGACCGGCGGTCGCAGGCGCCTTCGCCACAATCTGCGCCCCAACTCCGCCAGAAAGCTTGGCCATAACAGGAGCATCAAGACGGGGAACAGTAACCCATGCGGTCCTACCGGCTTTACATCCTCACCCGCCACGAGCGGATCTCGGGCTCGATGAACGCCAGCCACGCGTCCGACGAGGAGGCTCTGACCTTCGCCGAGGCCCTGCGCGGCGCGGCCCACGCCGTCGAGGTCTGGCTCGGCGAGCGGCTGATCGGCCGCGTCGGCGCGGAGTTCGAACTGGCCTGATCCGACTTTCGCCTCGCGGCCGCCGCCGGCCGCGGCGAGGCGCGCGCCGGGACGCTAGGGTCCTGCCCCCTGATTACACCGGCTGCCCCTCACCGACCCTGAAGTCCCGGCGCACTACCTCGCCTCGTACCTCCACGCAAAGCGGCGGGAGGTGAGAGCGAGCGCTCCGCGCTAGCTCCGCAGCACGTTCAGCAGCGAGCTTTCGCGCAGGGTGGCGAATACCTGGGCTGCGGCCTGGACCGAGAACTCGGCCTGGCTGAGGTCGGAGGCGGCCTTGGCCATGTCGGCGTCGACGATGTTGCCGATCATGCCGGCAGTCATGTCCCGGCGGCGCGCCAGGTCGAGGCCCACGTCCTCCACCCGCTTCTGGACCATGCCGTTGCGGGCCGTCTGTTCAATCAGGTAGTCGGTGACCTGTTCCCAGGCGGCCAGCTGGCCGGTGAGGAAGGTCTCCTGCGCCTGGGTGAGCTGGGCCCCGAAATTGCCGGTCGCGCCCTCTTCGAAGGCCTGCATGTCGCGGAACGCGGTGAGCATGCCCGTGCCCAGCTCCTCAGCCAGGAAGCCGGTGGTCTCGGTCGTGGATTCGTCCAGCCGGGCCTGAACCTTGAAGTCGTCGTTGTGGAAGAAGCCGGGGATGGTGGCCAGCGGCGCCGTGAGGTCCGCCATGGTCTGCGCCGAGACTGGATTGATGTTGATCTGGCCGCCGGCGAACAGCGACTTGCCGGCGAACTTGGCGTTCAGACCCGACATGGCGGTGCGGAACTCGGCTTCGATCTCCAGCATCAGACCTTCGCCGCTCTTGGTCGCCAGCGCGTCGGTGATCCGCTGGCGCACGCGGGTGGCGGCGTCGACCATCTTGGTCAGGGCGCTGTCCTGGGCGATCAGCTTCTCGCTGAGCATCACGTTCTGCGACAGGTAGCCCTCGGTCCGGGTGTGGACTGTGCGCATGGCGGTCAGCATCTCGGCGTTCTTGGCGTAGTCCTTCAGGTCGTCGCCGTTCTTCTGGCTGGCGAGCCGGTCGCCGGCGTCGAGCTGGCGCTTCTGAGCGGCCGTCAGGTTGGCGAGGACGGCGCTGTAGCTGGTGGTGGTTGCGATACGAACCATCGGTCAGGCCCTCACACGAATTCCAGGAGCACGTCGAACAGGTCCTTCGCCGCCTGGATCATCCGGGCGGAGGCGTTGAAGGCCTGCTGGTAGGTGGTGAGCATGACCAGCTCCTCGTCCATGTTGACGCCCTCAACCGAGAGGCGGCGGGCGTCGGCCTCGACCCTCACGGCCTGCGCGCCGGTCATCGACGACTCCGCGGCGGCCGACTTGCGGCCGATGCCGCCGGCGAACTCCATGGCGTAGCGGGTCAGGGTCATGTCGGCGGCCGGCGCGTCGCCGGCGGCGCCGAAGCGGCCGGTCAGCTCGCCGGCCTCGGCGAGCGCCAAGGCGCCCTTGTTGTCGCCCGGGCGCAGGGCCGGCTGGCCGGCGGCGACCGACAGGTCCAGCTGGGCGAAGCCAAGCTTCCTCGGGTCGTTGTAGATCGCGCTGTCGATGTTGAAGCGTCCGGCGCGGCTCGAGCGCTGCAGCACGCCGAGGCCGAACAGGTCGCTCATCGTCGGCCCGCCCGCGCCGCGCTGGGTGGTGTCGGTCACCACCGACATGTTGGCGTTGAGCGGCGGACCGCTGCCGAAGGTCAGGGCGCCGTTCGCGTCGAGCGTGAACTGGCCGTAGAGGCCGACGCCCGTGGCCGGCGAGTTCAGCGCCGTCAGCAGGTCGTTCATGGTCGCGCCGGCGGGCGCAGGCACGGTGATGTCGCGGATGAAGCGCCCGTCGCCCTCGGCCATCCGGAAGGTGATGGAGCCGGTGAAGCCGTGGGCGCTGGCGCCCGTCAGGCCGGTGTCCCAGCTGGAGAGGCCGTCGGAGCGCACCAGATCGTTCAGGCCGAAGTAGTGCGAGAAGCCGCGGCCGTTTTTCGATGAGGTCCCCTCGTCGATGGCCAGCCCCTCGCCCGGATTGGCGGCCGAGATGCTGAGGGCGCCATTCACGTAGCTGGCGGTCCCGTCGCCCCCTAGGGCGGTGTTCAGGGCGGCCACGAAGCTGCCGGGCGTGAAAGCCGGGCCGGGCGCGCCGTCGACGGTCATGGTCCCGGCGGTGAAGTTGATGTCGATCCGCCGCTGCACCACTCCGGCGGCGTCGACGACGGCGAGCGAGCTCGTCCCCGTGAACCCGGAAGCGGCCGAGGCGATGTCCAGAAGGCCTGTGTTGCGGCCGGCCAGCGTCGTGGGGGCCGGCACCGC
Source organism: Phenylobacterium sp. (assembly GCF_036263695.1). GTDB lineage: Bacteria > Pseudomonadota > Alphaproteobacteria > Caulobacterales > Caulobacteraceae > Phenylobacterium. Next base: position 925 of record NZ_DATAGM010000042.1, on the reverse strand, counting down.
CGCGGAGTCGTTGTGCACCCGGTTGATCTGCTCGGCCGCCCGGCTGACGAACTCGCCCAGCTGGTCGGTCATGTCCGGCAGGACCTCGTCGCGCATGTCCAGCAGACCGCGCAGCTCGCCGCCGCTCACCTGGATCGGCGTCGTATAAGCGGGGTTGTTGGGGTTCTGGATGGCGATGTAGCCGCGGGTGGAGTCGGTGCGCTCGTAGACCAGCTTCGAGGAGTGGTCCCCGGCCAGCGTCATGCCCTCAGCGCTGCGGATCACCACCCCGCCCGCGTCGCGCTTGGCGACCCGAACGTTCATGATGCCAGCCAGCTCGTCGACCAGCGTCGCCTGGATGTTCTCCGAGCCGGAGGCGTCCCCGCCGGCCATCTTGGTCCGGGTGATGTCGACGTTGAGCTTCTGGATCTCACCAATCAGCGCGTTGGCCCGATCGACGCCGGCCACCAGGCGGGCGTCCACGGTCTTGGCCAGGTTCTGCAGCGAGCCGTTGATCCGGTCCGCCTCGGTGAGGAAGTCCTGGACCCGGGTGAGCGCCTGGCTGCGCAGCAGGCTGGACGAGGGATCGTCGGCGGCCTGGGCGAAGGCGTTCCACACCTCGTCCAGGCGCGAGAAGAAGTAGCCTGGGCTGGAGGGGTCGCCGAACAGGCTCTGGGCGCTGTCCAGGTATTCGGAGACCACGTTCCACTTGGCGGCGTCCGATCCGGCGGTGAGGCTGGCCAGCTGCAGGTACTGGTCGGTGACGCGCTTGATGCCGGTGACGGTGACGCCCATGCCGGCGCCGCTGATCACCTGCGACTCCTGCACCATCGCCTTGCGCACGTAGCCGGGCGTGTTGACGTTGGCGATGTTGTCCGAGACGGTCCGGATGCCGGTCTGCGCGGCCATCAGGCCGGAGGTGGCGGTGTTCAGAGCGATGTGGAGC
>NZ_DATAGM010000041.1:0-4163 GCF_036263695.1 Phenylobacterium sp. | reverse complement strand
GATGCTCGCCGCGCTGGCGCTGCTGACCTTCAGCTTCGGGCCGGACGCGCCGCTGCTGGCGGCCGTGGCCGGGGTCGCTGCGGCGCTGGCGGTGATCCGCTGGCCCAAAGGCGCGCCGCGGACGCTGGCGATCGGCGCGGGCCTTTTCATGCTGCTCGCCCCCTGGATCGTGCTCGCCGCCCGCAACGCCGGCTGGCTGCAGGCGGTCCAGAAGGCGGCCCCGCAGTCCTGGGCCGACCGCATTGGTTATTGGGGGAACGCCGCCAACTGGGCCTCGGCGGACCCGATCCTCGGTTGGGGACTCGACGCCAGCCGGATGTTCTCGCCGGGCATCCGGCTGCACCCGCACGATGCGGCGCTGCAGATCTGGATGGAGCTCGGCATGGTCGGCGCCCTGGCCGCCGCCATCGTCTGGGCGATGACCTTCGCCCGCATGGGCCGGGAGCGACCTGGACTGATCGCGGCGGCGCAGGCGGCCAGCGCCGCGGCCTACTTCGTGATCGGCGCGGTCAGCTTCGGCGTCTGGCAGGAGTGGTGGCTGGCGCTGGCTGCGCTGGCCGCCGCCGCCTGCGCCGCCGTTCGCCGGCAGCCCGCAGCGGTGGCGGTCGCCCAGCTTCGGCGGGCGCGGGGGCAGACCCCCGCCGGCGCCTGGGAGGCCGGCGTCGCCCGCTTCGCCGACGGCCGCCCGCCAGGGTCGACGCAACGCCGGCAAGTGGAGTAGTAGGCTCGTCTTTCGAGCGCCGCCCGCCGGGGCGCGGGCGCGGAGTTGTGTGAAATGACCGAGACCTGGACGCCCGCCTCCTGGCGCAGCAAGCCTGCCCAGCACATCCCCAGCGACTATCCGGATCCCTCGGCGGTGGCGCAGGTGGAACAGACCTTGCGCGGCATGCCGCCCCTGGTGTTCGCGGGCGAGGCCCGACGGCTGAAGTCGCTGCTGGGCGATGTCGCCGACGGCAAGGCCTTCCTGCTGCAGGGCGGCGACTGCGCCGAAAGCTTCAAGGAATTCACCGCCGACAACATCCGCGACACCTTCCGTCTGCTGCTGCAGATGGCGGTGGTGCTGACCTTCGCCGGCGGCAAGCCGGTGGTGAAGGTGGGCCGCATGGCCGGCCAGTTCGCCAAGCCGCGCTCCTCGCCCGTCGAGCGGATCGGCGACGTAGAGCTGCCCAGCTACCGCGGCGACAACATCAACGGCATGGAGTTTACGCCGCAGGCCCGCGCCCCGGACCCGGAGCGGCTGATCCGCGCTTACAGCCAGTCGGCGGCGACCCTGAACCTGCTGCGGGCCTTCGCCGGCGGCGGCTACGCCGACCTGCACAACATCCACCGCTGGACGCTCGGCTTCGTCGAGGGCAGCCCCCAGGGCGCCCGTTACCGCGAGCTGTCGGAGAAGATCGGCGAGGCGCTGACCTTCATGGCCGCCATCGGGGTCACCCCCGAAAGCCACCCCGAGATGCACATGGTGGAGTTCTTCACCGCCCACGAAGGCCTGCTGCTGGGCTTCGAGGAGGCGATGACACGCGTCGATTCCACCTCCGGCGACTGGTACGACACCTCCGCCCACCTGTTGTGGATCGGCGAGCGCACCCGCCAGCTCGACGGCGCCCACGTGGAGTTCTTCAAGGGCATCAAGAACCCCGTCGGCCTGAAGTGCGGGCCCACCATGGAGCCCGAGGACCTGCTGCGCCTCTGCGACGCGCTCAATCCGAAGAACGAGGCGGGACGGCTGACCCTTTACGGCCGCTTCGGCCACGACAAGATCGCCGCGCGCCTGCCGATGCTGATGCAGGCCACCAAGCGGGCCGGCCGCAACGTCGTCTGGGCCATCGATCCGATGCACGGCAACACGCTGACCGCCAACAACGGTTACAAGACGCGGCCCTTCGACCGCATCCTCTCCGAGGTGAAGAGCTTCGTGGAGATCGCCAAGGCCGAGGGCGTCCATCCGGGCGGCGTGCACCTGGAGATGACCGGCCAGAACGTCACCGAATGCCTGGGCGGCGCGCGGGCCCTGACCGAGGGCGACCTCGCCGACCGCTACCACACCCACTGCGACCCGAGGCTCAACGGCGAACAGGCCCTCGAGCTCGCGTTCTTGGTGGCCGAGAAGCTGAAGGACGATCGGGTAGACCTGACCCAGCGGGCGGCGGTCTAGCTCTTCCTACCTCCCCCGAAGCGGCGGGAGGGGGACCGCCCGCCGAGCGGAGCGAAGAGCGGGGGGGGAGGGGGCGAGCCGCACCCACCGCCTCCGCTACCGCGACCGTGCCGCTGTCCAACGCGCCGTGCGGCCTGCCGCCACCACCAGTCGCTCCTCGGCGACTGGTCCCCCTCCCGCCGCTTCGCGGGGGAGGTAGAGCTGGCGGCCCTTGCCACCCACTCAAAGCGGCGCCAATTTCCGCGCCCCTTGAAAACGGCGACCCACCATGGCCACCCCGGCCCCGGCGACCTCCGAGACGGAGGATCGCCCCGACATCGTCCGCACGGAGACGGCCGAGCTTTTGAAGCTCTCCGGGCCGGTTGTGATGTCGCGCCTGGGCATCATGACCATGGGGCTGACGGACGCCATCGTCCTTGGCCGCCACTCGGCTGAGCAGCTCGCCTTCCACATCCTGGCCTGGGCGCCCACCTCCGTCGTCCTGACCCTCGGCATCGGCCTCCTGATGGGCGTGCAGGTGATGACCGCCCGAGCCATCGGCGAGGGGCGGCGGCACGAGAGCGGCGCGGTGCTCAGGCGGGGCCTCGTCTACGGCTTCTGGCTCAGTCTGGCCGCACTGGCGGCGCTGGCGATCCTCGGGCCCATCGGGCTGCGCAACATCGGCCTCGAACCGGGACTGGGCGAGGGCGCTTCGGGTCCGGTGATCGTCTTCGCCCTCTCGATGCCGGCGATGGTGCTCTCCACCGCCTGCGCCTTCTGGCTGGAAGCCCAGTCGCGGGCGACCCCGTCCATGCTGATGATGTGGGGCGCCAACGCGGTGAACCTGGCCCTGCTGCTGCTGCTGGTGCCGGGAAACTTCGGACTGCCGCAGCTCGGCGCGGTCGGCGCCGCCTGGGCCACGTTCGGAGCGCGCCTGTTCCTGCTGCTCGGCCTCGTGGCCTACATCGCCCGTATGAAGGAGGCGCGCGCCTGGGGCGTGTTCGACCGCCCGCGCCGCGATCTCGAGGAAGAAACAATGCAGCGACGCGTCGGCTACGGCGCCGGCGCCTCCAACTTCTTCGAGGTCGCCGCCTTCGCCTCGCTGAATGTCGTCGCCGGCTGGGTCGGTGGGCTGGCGGTCGCCTCCTGGGGCGTGGTGCTGAACGTGGCGGCGCTGATCTTCATGGTTCCGCTTGGCCTGGGGACGGCCACCTCGGTGCTGGTCGGCCGGGCCTACGGAGCCCGCGACCGGCACGGGGTCGTACGTTCAGCTCTGATCGGGTTTGCGGTGACCACCGCCTTCGGCGTGCTGGTCTCGCTGATCGTCTGGCCTTCGGCCCGGCTGATCGCCGCCGGCTACACATCGGATGCGCGGGTCGTCGCCATCGTCGCGCCGGCCCTCGTGCTGTCCTGCCTGTTCTTCCTGGCCGACGCCCTGCAGGTGGTGGTCGCCCAGGCGCTGCGGGCCCGCGGCGACGTGCTGCTGCCGACGCTGACCCACATGACCAGCTACGTGCTGGTGATGATGCCGCTCGCCTGGTGGCTGGCGCTGCCCATGGGCCTGGGCGTCCAGGGCCTTGTCTGGGCGGTGATCGTCGCCAGCCTGCTGTCGGCGGCGCTGCTCCTGGGGCGGTTCTGGATGCTGGCCCGCCGGCCGATCTAGGCCCCCAGGATCCAGCCTTCCTCGTGCGCCGCGACCTCGGCGTCCGCGGGGTCCAGCGCCTTAGGCCCGACGAACAGCTGGCCGAGCTTGCCGGCTTCGTCGAGCCTGGCGAAATGCTCAGCCGTGGCCCGCACCTGGGCCAGATCCTTGACCTCGCCGGCCCCGGGCTGGGCCTTGAACAGGCTGGGGTAGACCTCGGCCACCACCACCAGCACCCCCTCCAGGTCGGCCGGCGTCAGGGCCTTGAAGCCGGTCTCGAACGGCCAGACCCGCACCTCGTCGCCGCGGGCCAGCTTCAGCCGCCGCACCGCCGGAATGCCCAGGATCGCCTGACCGCCCACCGAGCCGTTGTAGTAGAGCTTCCAG
>NZ_DATAGM010000040.1:0-2222 GCF_036263695.1 Phenylobacterium sp. | reverse complement strand
TCAACGCCGCATAGCCGAGGTTCGCGACGACCCCGCATAGGAAGTAGAAGAGAAAGAAGCCGATGACCGCCGAGGCGGAGGCGCCCAGGAAACGGGCGACCGGCGCGCCTAAGGCCAGGGCGAAAGCGGCGTTGAGCAGGGCGTGCATCCAGGTCCCGTGCACGAACAGCGGCGTCACGAGGCTTAACCAGTCCCCGGCCGCGAGCTTGGCGGGCGAGAAGCCGAACCGGCTGGCGACCGGCTCCACCGGGCCAAGGCTCTGAAGAGCATAGAGCCCGACGATCACGCCGGTGATCAGCAGCGGCGGCCAGGGCGCATTGAAGAAGGGCTGGCGCTCGCCGTTCAAGGCTCTTCACCGCAAGTGCTGGAGAACATTGGTCGCAGGCCTCTGATCCTTAACCAAATAGCCAAGTCTTTGGCTTCTAGATGGTGACGATCGGTGCGGGGCGAACACGCCTTGCGCCCCGTCGTGGCATTTTTGGGGGTGGCAGGTCTCATGCACGCAGTCAAAGGCGCCCGCCTTCGTCGCGCGTCCGGCGCCGCGGCGCTCGCCGCCGCCCTCGCGGCCGGATTCGGCGCCCACGCCCAGTCGATGATGACCAACTCGGCCGAGTTCAACGCCGGCTACGGCCGCCATGCGGGCCAGGAGAACCGTCCGGTCGATGTCACCACCCGCGACGCCAACGGCAACCGGGTGGTCGTCGACGGTCTGATCCTGACCGGCGAGGACCAGTCGAGCTTCGCACGCGCCGGCGGCGCGGCGGACGCCTTCGCCGGCGTCGGCGCCCTGGGCGGCGGGGCCACGGCCATCGGAAACAATCTCGTTGTTGTCACTCAGGGCAGCAACAACACCGTCATCGTGAACTCGAGCCAGGTGAACACCGGCCCGGTCACGGCGACCACGCAGCTCAACGGGGGAGTGAGCGGTGATGGCCAATAGGCTGTTCAACATTGCGGCGCTGACCAGCGCCGCCGCGATGGCGCTGGCCGGATGCGCGACGCCTGTCGCCGGTCCGTCCGGCAACTACGCCCATCCGATCGGCTCTTCGACGGTGACGCCGAACCCGACCTCCTACTCGGCGGCCCTGGTCTGCATGGCCGGCTACGCCCGGGCTAACCGGCTGACCGCCCCGCGGATCGCGGTGGGCCGGATCGCCGACTACACCGGGAAGGCCGAGGCCGACGGCTCGGGCCGCAAGATCACCCAGGGCGCTTCGCTGATGGCGATGAGCGCCTTCGCCAAAGCGGGCATGCCGCTGGTCGAGCGCTTCGACACCTCGGTCTCCGAGCTCGAGCTGAAGTACGCCAACAACAAGCTGATCTCGGATTCGCCAAACGCGGCCCCCGAGATGCCGGCCGAGTACCGGCGCATCCTGGCCGGCCAGGTGCCTGGCTCGGACTTCTATGTGGCGGGCGGCGTCACCGAGCTGAACTTCAACATCCGCTCCTCGGGCTTCGACATCGCCGCGGGCGACGTGGACGTCGACGATCCGAAGGGCAACTTCCGCGGCCGGCTGATGGTGATGAACATCGGCCTGGACCTGCGGCTCATCAACACCCGCACCCTCGAGGTGGTGGACGTCATCTCCTACCAGAAGCAGGTGGTCGGCCGCGAAGTGGCGGTCGGCTGGTTCGACTTCCTGGGCGGCAACGTCTTCGACGTGTCGGCCGGGACCGGCGCGCTGGAGCCGATGCAGCTGGCGGTGCGGGCGCTGGTCGAGCGCGCGGTCGTCGAGATGACCGCCAACCTCTACGGCATGCCGGGCCCGCAGGCCTGCCTGCAGCACGACCCGCTGGCCGGCGGCACGGTGGGTCTGACGGGCGCCTATGTGCCCGCCTACAACAATCTGGACACCAACAATGCGAACACCCGCGAAGATCCTTCTCGCTGGCACACTGGTCGCGACGGCGCCGTTCGCGGCCGCTACTAGCTACGCGCAGAGTTCGGTCCTCAACGAGCAGATCCAGCTCGGCGACCTGTTCTCGTCGCAGACCCTGAACGTCGAGGAGGTCACCGACCAGACGGTCGGCGTCGCCACCTCCACGGCCAACAGCTTCGACGCCCGCGTCGACGGCGGCGACCTGGACGTCACCTCCTACCAGGAGAGCGGCGGGGCGGTCGGTTCGCAGGTGACGGCGAACGTCACGGTGAACTCCGGCGCCTCGACGAGCCTCTCCAGCAACGCCAGCGGCAACATCGGGGATGCGGCGGTCTACGCCGG
>NZ_DATAGM010000039.1:0-22076 GCF_036263695.1 Phenylobacterium sp. | reverse complement strand
ACTCGCCGCGCGGCGCGCTGATGCTGCGCAACTTCACCCACAAGATCGCCGGCCTGAAGGGCGACTGGACCATGTCCGCCTTCCGGGACGAGGCCATCGCCCGGATCCGCGAGCAGGTGGGCGACGGCAAGGTCATTTGCGGTCTCTCCGGCGGCGTCGATTCCTCCGTGGCCGCGGTGCTGATCCACGAGGCCATCGGCGACCAGCTGACCTGCGTCTTCGTCGACACCGGCCTCTTGCGCCACAACGAGGCCGAACAGGTCGTCACCCTGTTCAGGAACCACTACAACATTCCGCTGATCCACGTTGACGCATCAAAGGAATTCCTCGGCGGCCTGGCCGGCGTCAGCGACCCGGAGACCAAGCGCAAGACCATCGGCCGCCTGTTCATCGAGATCTTCGACCGCGAGGCCGCCAAGATCGAAGGCGCGGCCTTCCTAGCCCAGGGCACCCTCTATCCGGACGTGATCGAGAGCGTCTCGGCCCGCGGCGGGCCCTCGGCGGTGATCAAGAGCCACCACAACGTCGGCGGCCTGCCGGACTTCATGAAGCTGAAGCTGGTCGAGCCGCTGCGCGAGCTCTTCAAGGACGAGGTCCGCGCCCTCGGCGTCGAGCTCGGCCTGCCGCCGGAATTCGTCGGCCGCCACCCGTTCCCCGGCCCGGGCCTGGCCATCCGCATCCCCGGCGAGGTCACCCCCGAGAAGGTCGCCGTCCTGCAGAAGGCCGACGCCATCTACCTGGACGAGATCCGCAAGGCCGGCCTCTACGATTCCATCTGGCAGGCCTTCGCCGTCCTGCTGCCGGTGCGCACCGTCGGCGTCATGGGCGACGCCCGCACCTACGACGAGGTCTGCGCTCTTCGCGCCGTCACCTCCACCGACGGCATGACCGCCGACTTCTTCGAGTTTCCGTGGGAGGTGTTAGGCCGCACCGCCACCCGGATCATCAACGAAGTCAAAGGCATCAACCGGGTGGTCTACGACGTGACCTCGAAGCCGCCGGGTACAATCGAGTGGGAGTAGGGGCCCGGCTCGCTCACTGGGCCGTATAGCCGCCGTCGATCGGGTAGACGCCGCCGGTCATGAAGGCCGCCCTGTCGGAGAGCAGGAAGCAGACGAGTTCGGCGACCTCGATCCGTTCGGCCATGCGGCCCATCGGGTGGCTGGCCGCCATGCCGGAGCGGATCTCGTCGGCCGTCATCCGCATGCGAGGCGTATCCACATAGCCGGGCGCGACGGCGTTCACCCGGACGCCGCGCTGGGCGTACTCGAGCGCGGCCGTGCGTGTCAGGCCCACGACGCCATGCTTGGCTGCGGTGTAGGCCGCCAGATTCGCCAAGCCGACGACCCCGTTGGCGGAGGACAGGTTGACGACGGCCCCGCCGCCGCTGTGCTCGATCGCAGGCAGCTCGTGCTTCAGTCCGAAGAAGACACCGCTGAGGTCGGTGGCGATCACGTCGTTCCACTCCTGCACGGACGCGTGCTCGATCGGTCCAGGCGTTCCGGTGATCCCGGCGTTGTTGACCGCCAGGTGGAGCGCGCCGAACAGCCCGACCGTCTCGGCGACCATCCGCTCGACCGCCTCTGGGGATCGGACGTCGGCGAGGAGCGGCAGCGCCGTCTCCCCGGTGGGATCGAGACGCTCGGCCAGGCGCGCCACGCCGTCCAGGCTGCGCCCAGCCAGCACCACCCGCGCGCCACGGGCGTGGAGCGTTTCGGCGATGGTCGCGCCCAATCCCGTCGCCGCGCCGGTGACCAGCGCGACCTTTCCGTCGAACTCCGCCATCGTTCCCTCCGCATCGCCTGAGACGGCGGCGTAAACGCCCGTCCGGCGCAGGAGGTCCGCACGCGCGCAGCCCCGCCGCGCCGAGCTCCTCACATCTTCTCGCCGGGCAGCTCACTCGCCTGTCTCACCCAGTCGGCGAACTGGGTCTCGTCCAGCGGCTGGTCCTCGCGAATGTGGACATAGCGGGTGTCGCCGCTTTTGGAGGGTTCGGGCGGGACGGGCTCGAGCCGGGCGCCGCGGAAGAAGGCCACCTTGATGTACTTGTCGTAGCAGTGGAGGCTCAGGAACCAGCTGTCCTTCTCCATGCCCCAGAACGGCGAGTTCCACTTCACGGCCTTCTGCACGCCCGGGACGGTGCGGACAACCAACGCGTCGATTCGGCGGCCGACGGCGCTTTTCCAGCCCGGCATGGCGCTGATGTAGGCCTGCACCGGCCCGTCGCCGTAACCCTTCGGGATCTGCGGGTTGCCGCCGGAGAGGAGCTTCGGCGCCTCGCCCACCTCAGCTCCCCTTGCCCCTGAGGTTCTGCGCGGCGGCGGCGCGGACCAGGTCTTGGAGCGCCGCCGCGTTGATCTCCTCGCCCTCTCGGATGTCGATGGCGCGCCGGACCTTCCCTTCCAGGCTGGAGGTGAAGAGGCCGGCGGGATCGGCCAGCGAGGCGCCCTTGGCGAAGGTCAGCTTGACGGCCGCCTTGTAGGTTTCCCCCGTGCAGATGATCCCGCCGCGGGACCACACCGGGTTCTCCCACTTCCATTCCTCGACGATCTGCGGGTCGGCCGCCCGGATGATCTCGCGGACCTGCTGAAGGGTCTTCCCACGCCAGTCGCCCAGCTTCTCGATCCGCTGGTCGATCAGCTCGGAGGCCGACGCCGTCGCGGTGGCTGTCGGGTTATCGCACGTCTTTCCGGGCATCGGATCACTCCTGTCGGGCGAGACGGCGGCCGTTGCGCCATCCAATGGCGTAGGGCAGCGCGAACAAGTAGAGACCGGTCAGCAGCAGCAGGATAAGCGGAAGCAGCGCCAGCAGGCCCACCCAGAATGGCGGCTCTCCCTGGCTGTAGGCGATGACGTTGATGATGACGCCGATCGTGAATGCGATCGAGATCCAGCGGTGGATCTGACGTACCGATTTGCTCAAGCTCAACGGAACCTCCTCAGAAGACAACCGTGCGGGCGTCACTCCGGCCGCCCCAGAACCTGCTCCAGATTCGCGAAGAACTTCGGCCAGCCGGCCTGGGCGCCCTGATAGAACTGCGGTTGATTGGACTGGAACCCGGTCTGCTCCATGCGCAGGCGCGTCCCGGCCTCGGTCGGCGTGAGCGTCCAGGTGACCACGCTGCGCAGCGTGTAGGCGTCCCAGCTGTAGGCCAGGCTCTTCTGCGGCTCGAGCTCCAGCACCTTGCAGTTGATCACCCCCCAGTCGGCGCGAAAGCTGAAGTCGTGGCCCACGTCGGGCTTGAAGTCGGCCTTCATCAGCCACTCCTCGATCAGGTGGGGCTGGGTGAGGGCCCGCCAGATCTTCTCCGGCGGAAACGGCATCTCACGCTCGACGACGACGGAGAGGGTTTCCGGGACGGCGGCGGTCATTGGTCCATCCTTCTGAGCAGGTCTTCCAGGTCGTCGAAGCGGCTTTTCCAGAAGCCCTCCATCTCGCCCGTCCAGTCAACGAGCGGGCGCAGGGCCTCGAGCCGCGGGCTGTAGTGCGTCTGGCGGCCCTGGTGGCGGTCGCGCACGAGCCCCGCCTGCTTTAGGACGCCCAGGTGCTTCGAGACCGCGGGCTGCGAAACGCCGGCTCCGGCGGTCAGCGCCCCGACGGTCTGCTCGCCCTCACGGCACAGCCGCTCGAACAGGCCCCGCCGGGTCGGGTCCGCCAGCGCTCTGAACAGCAGGTCGGGGTTGGTCGGGGACATCGATAACCTGTCGGCTATTTCAGAAATCCATAACCGGATAGATATCAATTCGTCAACCCAGTTGTGCTGGGCCGGCCCAGATTGACACGCGGTGCAGGGTGTCGGAGCGATTGGGCATGAGACCACGGATCTCCGTCCTCACCTTGGGCGTGGCGGACCTCGAACGCGCGCTCGCCTTTTATCGCGATGGGCTGGGCCTGCCGACCGAGGGGATCGTCGGCCGCGAGTTCGAGCACGGCGCGGTCGCCTTCTTCGACCTTGCCGGCGGCCTGAAGCTCGCGATCTGGGCGCAGGCCGACCTCGCCCACGACACCGGGCTGCCGCTGACGCCGGTCAGCTCCACCGCCTTCACCATCGGCCATAATGTCACCAGCCGCGACGAGGTGGACGCGACCATCGCCCAGGCCAGGTCGGCGGGGGCGGACATCCTCAAGACGCCGCAGGACACCTTCTGGGGCGGCTATGCCGGCTACTTCCGCGATCTCGACGGCCACGTTTGGGAGGTGGTCTGGAACCCGGACTTCCTGCCGGCCGACTGAACGGAGGCTGACGCTGTCCTATAGATGCCGCGTCTCGGCCGGTGGGTTCATCCAGTTGTTGTTGCGGCCGTCGCCGTACTGGATGGGCAGCGCCGCAAGCTCGGCGTCGCTCAGCCCGTCCAGCGCCGCCACGCTGACCGACCTGAATTCCCCGCCGAGCTGCTCCACATAGCCGTGCCCGAAAACGTGCAGCCCGCAGTTGCGGCAGAACCGGTGGTGGCCGCTCATCGTCGCGAACTGATAGTCGCCCAGCTCGCCCTCGCCGGCCAGCAGGCGGAAGCCCTCGGGGTTGGTGTTGACGCCCCACCACCGCGACTTGCTGCAGAAGCTGCAGTTGCAGCGTCCGGTGCCCTCCGCCAGGTCCAGATCGGCTTCGAACCGCACACGTCCACAATGGCAGCTGCCCTGATAGGTTCTCTTCGCCACGCCTTGCTCCATCCGCAATCCCGGCCGCCGCGCGGCCGCGGAACGAGGTTCGCCCACAATTGCGCCGCTCGCGAGGCGCTGGAGAAGACGGGCCGCCTCGTCTAGGAAGCAGGCGAAGATCGCGGGAAGGGCGCCATGGCCGCATCGCACTGGCTCGTGAAATCCGAGCCCGACACCTACAGCTACGCCGATCTGACGCGGGACGGACGCACCGTCTGGGACGGGGTGCGCAACAACGCCGCCGCCCTGCACCTGAAGGGCATGCGCCCAGGCGACGAGGTGCTGGTCTACCACTCGGGCGACGAGAAGGCGGTGGTCGGCGTGGCCAAGGTCGTCCGCGAGGCTTTCCCCGACCCCAGCGACGAGGCCGGCCGCTTCGTCGCCGTCGAGCTGGCGGCGGAGCGGGCGCTGAAGCGGCCTGTCACCCTGGCTCAGCTCAAGGCGGAGCCGGCGCTGGCCAACCTCGCCATCCTCCGTCAGAGCCGGCTCTCAGTGGCCCCGGTGAGCGACGAGGACTGGCGCAGGATCCTCGACATGGCCGGCGGCTGAGGCATGGGCGCGCCTGCAGACCTGGCGCCCGACGAGGCCAGGGCGCGCCTGCTGGCCCGCATCCGGCGGGAGTTCGACATCGCCGAGGACACCCTGGACATCGCCGGATACGCGCTGCGGTTCATCCGCGTCGCCGATCCGAACGCGGTGCTCGACGAGGTCTGCCGGCTGGAGACGCTGCGCGAGCAGGGGGTGGCGCCCCGGCGCGAGCTGCACGTGCCCTATTGGGCCGCGGTGTGGGAGAGCGGCGTCGCCGTCTCCGAGCATCTGGCCAGGCGCGCGGAGACGGCGCCGCTGGCGGGCGTCCGCACCCTGGACCTGGGCTGCGGCATGGGCATGGCCGGCGCCGCGATGGCCATGTTCGGTGCGCAGGTCACCCTCGGCGACATCGACACCGCCGCCCTGCTGTTCGCGCGCCTGAACACACTGCCCTGGGCGGAGCGCTGCCACGTCGCCCGCTGCGACTGGCGGGGCGAGGACCTGCCGGGGCCGTTCGACCTGATCGTCGGGGCCGACGTCCTCTACGAGGTCAGCCAGTGGCCCTACATCGAGGCCTTCGCCCGCCGCCGCCTCGCGGCGGGCGGAGCGCTGATCCTCGGAGAGCCGGGCCGGCCGACCGCCAAGGGGTTCCAGGCCTGGCTCGAGGCTCTCGGCTGGACGGTGAGCGCCGACCGCGCCCGGGCCGGCGAAATGGACGTGAACATCTACGAGGCCCGCCCTCGGGCCTAGCCGGGAGCGTGCGCCTATGGCGCTAAGGCCCGGACTCATGACGAAGATTTCATACGTGGGCGCGCATCCGGAAGCGCACGGCCAAGTCTCTTGCTATCAGAAGGGGCTCGGATGAGGGCTCCGCAGCATCGAGAGGAGATTTGACTGATGGACGAAAGTATCCTCGTCCCCTTGGGGCTATTCGCGATGATCGCGGCGATCGTGATCATTCCGCGCTACTTCCGAAGCATCGAGCGGCAGAAGCTGCAGGACACCCTGCGCGCCGCAGTCGAGCGCGGCGAGCCGATCCCGCCTGAGATCGTGCAGGCGATGACCCAGCCGGTGAAAGAGGGCGGCGCCGGCCCCTACCGGCACCCCGATCAGGACCTGCGCCAGGGAATCGTGTGGCTCGCCGTCGGCTTCGGCATCGCCCTGATGGGCTACTTCATCGGCTTCAACGAGCCGGACGCCACACATGTGATGATCGGCGTCGCGGCTATCCCGGGCTTCATCGGCCTGGCCTTCATCGTGCTCTGGGCGGTCGGTCGGAAGAAGAGCTAGCCGGGCCTGGGACGGGGGTAGACGCCCATGCCGGGCCTCCAACAGATCAGGTACGCCAGCCTGCACGACGTCGAGCTGGCCGGCCACGCCGCCACCGGCGACCGCCGCGCCTTCGGCGAGTTGGTCCGCCGCCACGGGTCGGCGGTGCGCGGCCTGCTGCGCCGGATGGGCGCGGCGCCCGCCGAGGCCGACGACGCCGCTCAGGACGCCTTCCTGGCCGCCTTCGAGCGGATCACCGAGTTCCGGGGTGAGGGGACGTTCGGCGGCTGGGTGAAGCGCATCGCCGCGCGAGGGTACCTGCGCCGGCTGCAGCGAGAGCGGCGGCTGCTGACGATCCTAGCGGAGGGCGCCGCCGAGGCGGACCCGGCGCCGCGCGGCGAGGGCGAGGCCGCCGGCCTGATCGACCTGGACGACGGCCTGAAGGGCCTGGCCCCCGTCGAGCGGCTGTGCGTTTCGCTCTGCTACGGCGCGGGGGTTTCCCACGGCGAGGCCGCCGAAGCCTTGAACATGCCGCTTGGAACGGTCAAATCCCATGTCAAACGTGGTCTGGAGAAACTCAGAGCGCGACTGGCGCCGGATGACGGCGCAGCTCTCGAAGGGAGGCGCGGCAATGGCTGAGGTCGATTTCGAACGCCGTCTCGAGCGGCTGTTCGCCGACGCGCCCGCCTTTCCCGACTCCGAGCCCTTCGCCGCCCGCGTGGAGCGGCGGCTCGACCGCGGCTGGGCCACCAGGCGGGCGCTGATCGGCGTCGCCGGCGTGGCCGGCGGGGTGATCGGGGCCAGCCAGCTGGTGCTGAGCAATTTCGCCGAGGACCTGCAGAGCGCCGCCGAAGGGCCGGCCCGGCTGCTGTCGGCGGGCGTCAGCGAGGTCGCCGCGCAATCGGATTGGCTGAACGCCCTGTCGGGCGCCGGCAACGTGGTCTGGCTCGCCGCCGGTCTTGCCGGGCTGGCGATCGCTTTCGTGATCACCCGGATGATCGAGGAGATCTAGAGCCCATGTCAGCCCAGCGCCAGGAGACGGTGAAGCGGGTCACCACGCCGGAGATCGCCGCCCGCAAGGGCGGGACCCCGATCGTCTGCCTGACGGCCTACTCCACCCCGGTCGCCGAGATCCTCGACGATCACTGCGACCTGCTGCTGGTGGGCGACTCCGTGGGCATGGTGGTGCATGGCCTGCCGAACACGGTCGGGGTCACCAGGGAGAGGATGATCCTGCACGGCCAGGCGGTGATGCGCGGCGCCCGCAAGGCCATGGTCGTCGTGGATATGCCCTTCGGCTCCTACGAAGGGGCGGCCGAGACCGCCTACGCCAACGCGGTGCGGATCCTGAAAGAGACCGGCTGCCAGGCGGTCAAGGTGGAGGCCGGCCCAACGGTGGCCGACACCATCGCCTACATGGTCCAGCGCGGCGTGCCGGTGATGGGCCACGTCGGGCTGCGGCCCCAGGCGGTCAACGTCGACGGCGGCTTCAAGGCGAAGGGCCGCGGGGGCGACGAGCGCAAGCGGATTCTCGAGGAAGCCAAGGCCACGGCCGAGGCGGGCGCCTTCGCGGTCGTGGTGGAGGGCGTCGCCGAGGGGCTGGCCCGAGAGATCACCGAGGCCATCGCGGCCCCGACCATCGGCATCGGCGCCTCGGCCGGCTGCGACGGCCAGATCCTGGTCACCGACGACATGCTGGGCCTGTTCGACTGGACGCCGAAGTTCGTCCGCCGCTACGGCGACCTACGGGCCGAGATCGGGCGGGCGGTCGGCGCCTACGCCGACGACGTCCGTGCGCGTCGTTTCCCGGGCCCGGCCGAGATCTATTTCGCGAAGGCCGGCTGACCCTTCCGGCTGCGCTCCAGCCGGCGCAGCACGCGTTCCTGCACCAGCCGGCGCTCGTCCGGCGTCATGTCGGCCAAGGTCAGCCGCACCTGCCGCGAGGGCGCCACAAGCGCAAGCCACAGCTGCACATAGTCGCGCGGCCGGGCGGTCTCGATCACCAGCGCCGCCGAGTCGCCGCGGCCCACCTGCCGCACGCCGCGGACCGCCGTCCAGGGGACCGGCCGGCGCATGGTGGAGGCGCAGTAGATCCCGCCCTCGTCCACCGAGAAGCTGACCCCCTCCAAGCTGACCCGCGCCGCCAGCTCGAGCGCCACGATCGCGCAGACCAGGCCGACGCCCGCGGCGATGAACACGCCGTTCTCATGCGCCAGGATGGCGAGGGGGGCGGCCAGCAGCCAGCAGGCCGGCGCCGCCAGCATCCACATCCGCACCCAGCGCTCGGGGAGGGGCCGGTAGACGACGTTGGCCTCGACGATCACCGGCGGCACCAGCGCCCGCCGCGGCAGCAGCCCGGTCAGCGCCGCGATGGGGGCCAGCACGCAACTCAGCGCCACCATCATCGGCGCCAGCGCCTCAATGGTCTGGAGGGCGAACAGGTTCGCCGCCAGCAGGCCCAGCGCCATGATCAGGGCCAGCCGCTGCGTCCGGCCCGGGCTCGTGAGGTAGGTGGTGGTGTCGTTCACGCTCATCAGGATCCGCCCGTCACTGTGCGCGGAAGGAATTGCGCCCGTCTGGGTTCAGCCGTCGTAAGCCGGCACGGTTAACGGCGCGGGAGGCTGCGTCGGCATAGCTCCGGCCGGCGCCGTTGCGGGCGCGCGGCGAGCGCTATAGGTTCGCGCCGCACCATCAAGGTCGCCTGAGCGCGGAGTTCCCCACACGTGGTCGATCTATTCGAGGAGGTCGAGGAGCAGCTTCGCTCCGACCGCTACAAGGCGCTTGCCCTCAAGGCCCTGCCTTGGGTGCTGGGCGCCCTGGCGGCCGCGCTGCTCATCGCGCTCGGCGTCTGGGGCCTGCAGGAATACCGCCAGCGGGCGTCCGCCGGCGCCTCCGAGCAGTATGCCGCGGCGCTCGAGGCCCTGCAGCAGAACCGCACCGACGAGGCCGATCGGCTGTTCGGCGAGGTCGCCGATTCGCCGTCTCGGGCCTACAAGGCGCTCGCCCTGATGCAGCAGGGCGGCATCCGCATGACCCAAGGCAAGCGCGACGAGGCGGTGAAGCTGTTCGACGAGGCGGCCACCGCCGCGCCGGACGAGATGCTCGGCGACGCCGCGCGCCTCAAATCCGCCTTCGCGCTCATGGATTCGGCCCCCTTGGCCCAGATCCAGGAAAGGCTCGAGCCGCTGAGCAAGGAGGACCGGCCCTACCGCATCCTCGCCGAAGAGGCCCTGGCGTTCGCCAAGCTCTCGGCCGGCGACCTGCAGGGCGCCCGCAAGGACTTCTCGGCCCTGAAGGACCTGCTGGATGCGCCCGAGGGCGTGCGCCAGCGGGCTACGGCCGCCGTGGAGCTTATCGACTCCGGCACGGCCAAGGCCATGCCGGAGGCGCTGAAGGCCGCCGCCGCCCTGCCTGACCCCCAACTTGCGCCGCGCGCCCCGACCGCGCCGCCTGCGCCGCAACAGCAAGCCCCCCGGACCCAATGATCCTACATCGCCGCACGTCCCTGATCGCCGTACTGGCGGCCTCGCTGACCGTCGCCGGCTGCTCGACGGTGAGCCGGCTCAACCCCTTCGGCGGTGACGACGAGCCGCAGGAAGTCGCCGCCGAAGGTGAGCGCATCCCCATCGTCGGCGCTGAGAGCACTGTCCAGGTGACCGAGGCCATCGCCGGTCAGGACTTCAACCTGCCGGCCCCGTCGGCCAAGGCCGACTGGCCGCTGCCGGGCGGCTCGCTCGAGCAGGCCGTGGAGCATGTAGACGCCGGCCAGGGTCTCGGCATCGCCTGGCGCCAGCGCTTCGGCGAGGGCTCCGAGCGCGGCAAGCACGTCACCGCCCCGCCGATCGTCGCCGACGGCAAAGTGTTCGTGATGGACGGCACCGCCAACGTCTCGGCCCGCGACGCCCAGTCCGGCCGCGAGATCTGGCGCGCCGAGCTGCGCTCCACCAACCGCCGCGACCGCGAGGCGTTCGGCGGCGGCTTGGCCTACGCCGACGGCAAGGTCTACGTGACCTCCGGCTATCGCCTAGTCGTACAGCTGGACGCGGCCACCGGCGCGGTCGGCTGGCGGCGCGAGACCGAGCAGCCGGTGCACGGCGCGCCGACGGTCGCCGGCGGCCGGGTGATGGCCGTCTCCATCGACAACACGCTCCTGACCTTCGACGCCGCCACCGGCGACCCGAGCTGGACCTATCAGGCGCTCACCGAACCGGCCCGCGTGCTGGCCGCGTCCAGCCCCGCCGTCTCGGGCGACACGGTCGTGGCCGCCTTCGGCTCGGGCGAACTGGTGGCCCTGCGGGTCGCCAACGGCAACGATCTGTGGGCCGAGGCCCTGTCGCGCGCCAGCCGCACCACGGCGCTGTCGGAGATCCGCGACATCCCCGGCCGCCCGGTGATCTACCAGGGCGACGTTTACGCGGTGAGCCACTCCGGCGTCTTCGCGGCGGTGGACCTGCGCACCGGCTCCGCCCGCTGGACCCTGCCGGTCACAGGCATCACCACCCCCTGGCCGGCGGGCGACGTGGTCTACGTCGTCTCCAAGGCCGGCGAGGTGATCTGTGTTAACCGCGACTCCGGCCAGGTGTACTGGATCCGCGACCTCAACGAGGGGATCGATCAGGACGCCGGCGGCGGCGGCTTCTTCGGCTTCTTCGAGCGGCGCGGCACCGTGCGGCCGATCTGGTCGAGCCCGCTGCTGGCCTCGAACCGGCTGGTGATGGTCTCGAGCGGGGGACGGCTGGTGGCGCTGAACCCCAAGACCGGCGCCGTCGAGCATTCGATGAACATCGGCTCGCCGGCCATGCTGGCTCCGATCGCCGCGGGCGGCATGATCTACGTGGCGACGGACGAGGCGGAGCTCATCGCCCTGCGTTAAGACACGCAGGATACTGAGAGAGCCATGCCCCTGAAGATCGCCATCGTCGGTCGGCCGAACGTCGGCAAGTCCACGCTGTTCAACCGGCTGGCTGGCCGCAAGCTCGCCATCGTCGACGATCGTCCGGGCGTGACCCGCGACCGCCGGTTCGGAACCGGCCGGATTGGCGACATCGACCTGGAGCTGATCGACACGGCCGGCTTCGAGGACGTCACCGACGAGAGCCTGGAGGCGCGAATGCGCATCCAGACCGAGCGGGCCATCGCCGAGGCGGAGGTCGCTCTGTTCGTCATCGACGCCCGCGAGGGCGTGACCCCCCTCGACCGGGTGTTCGCCGAGATCCTGCGAAAGCACGACAAGCCGGTCGTGTTGATCGCCAACAAGGCCGAGGGCAAGGCCGGTGAGGCCGGGGCGCTCGAGGCTTTCGACCTGGGCCTGGGCGAGCCCGTGGAGCTCTCGGCCGAGCACGGCGAGGGGATGGGCGAGCTCTACGCCGCGCTGGTCGCCCTCGCGCCCGCCGACGACGAGGACGAGGACGAAGAGGAGCTCGGCGACAAGCCGGTGCGGATCGCCATCGTCGGCCGCCCGAACGCCGGCAAGTCCACCCTGGTCAACAAGCTGATCGGCGAGGACCGGCTGCTGACCGGCCCGGAGGCCGGCATCACCCGCGACGCCATCCCCGTCGACTGGACTTGGCAGGACCGGCAGGTGCGGCTGGTGGACACCGCCGGCCTGCGCCGCAAGGCCAAGGTGCAGGAGAAGCTGGAGAAGCTCTCCACCCAGGACAGCATCCGGGCGATCACCTTCGCCGAGGTGGTCATCCTGGTGATGGACGCCACCCACCCGCTGGAGATTCAGGACCTGCAGATCGCCGACCTGGTCGAGCGCGAGGGCCGGGGCCTGGTGTTCGTGCTGGCCAAGTGGGACCTGGTGGAGGATCCGCAGGCGCGGCTGAAGGAGATCATCGAGGAGACGGGACGACTGCTGCCGCAGGTGCGCGGCACGCCGATCGTGGCGCTTTCGGCCGAGACCGGCCGCGGCCTCGACCGGCTGATGCCGGCGGTGTTCAAGGTGCACGCGGACTGGTCGACCAAGGTCAAGACGCGGGACCTGAACGACTGGCTGCACATGGCCATCCAGCGGCACCCGCCTCCGGCCGTGAACGGGCGCCGGATCAAACCCAAGTATGTCGCCCAGACCAAGGCCCGGCCGCCGACGTTCGTGATGTTCGCCAGCCGGGCCGACCAGCTGCCGGACAGCTACCGCCGCTACCTGATCAATTCGATGCGCGAGAGCTTCGACCTGCCCGGCGTGCCGATCCGGCTGACAGTGAAGTCGGGCAAGAACCCCTACGCGGAGGCGGAAGGCGAGGGCCGGCCAGCGCCGTCCTGGGCCACGCCCGCCGGCGCCAAGGCCGCCCGGGTCAAGCTGACCGGCGGCAAGCCCAAGCCGAAGCCCAAGTCCGCCGGGACCACCGACCGCGTGCTGGGCGGCAAGGCCCGGGCCGCCGTCAAGGCCGGCGGGTTCAGGCCGAAAGGACCCGGCGCGAAGCCTTCCAGGCCTGGAAGCCGACCGTCTGGTGGGGCAGGCCCAGGTCGGCGTCCGCGAGCTCCACGATAAGCGGACCGATCTCGGACGGCTCCGGCAGCGTCAGCGGATCCTCGCCCGGCATGGCCTCGGCGCGCATCTTGGTTCGCATCGCGCCCGGATCGACCAGCACCGCCCGGATCGGGGTGTTCTCCAGCTCGTCGGCCCAGGTGCGGACCAGGTGCTCCAGGGCCGCCTTGGTCGCCCCGTAGGGGCCCCAGAACGCCTTCGGCCGGGCGACCCGGCCGCTGGTCAGGAAGATCGCCCGAGGCCTTTGCGCCTGGCGCAGAAGCCGCTCGGTCGAGCGGATCAGCCGGTAGCTGGCCGTCAGGTTGATGGCGACGACCCGATCCCAGGTCTTCAGGTCCACATGGCTGATGGGGCTGATACCGCCCAGGATGGCCGCGGCGTGCACCAGGATGTCCAGCCGCCCAAAGCGCTGGTGGATCGCGAAGCCGAGCTGGTCAAGGCCGTCGCCGTCGGCGATGTCCATCGGGACCAGGGTGGCGGCCTGGCCGGTGCGGGCCTTGAGCTCGTCGTCCAGGTCTTCGAGGCCGCCCTGCGTGCGGGCCACGGCGACGATGTGGGCGCCGGCGTCGGCGAGGGCGAGCGCGGCGGCGCGGCCGATGCCTCGGCTGGCGCCGGTGACGAGGGCGATGCGGCCCTCCAGGGTCTTGTCGGTCATTCGGACGGAGCTCTCTTGGCGTAGCGCTGGGCGATGGCGGCGCAGGCCATCAGCTGGAACTGGTGATAGAGCATCACAGGCAGCAGGACGAAGCCCATTGTGGCGGCCGGGAACAGGGCGCCGGCCATGGGCACCCCGGCGGCCAGGCTCTTGTTCGACCCGCCGAACACGATGGTCGCCTCGTCCTCGGCGGAGAACCCGCGGGCCCGGGCCAGCCAGACGCTGAGCGCCAACGAGGCTGCCAGCAGCACCAGGCAGATCAGCGTCAGCCGCACGAGGTCGGGGATCGAGACCTGGCTCCAGATGCCGGCCACCACGGCCCCGGAGAAGGCGTTGTAGACCACCAGCAGGATCGAGCCGCGGTCGACCAGTTGCAGCGGCTTGGCATAGCGCTTCATGAAGCCGCCGACGAACGGGTGGACGATCTGGCCCAGGACGAAGGGCGCCAGCAGCTGCCACAGGATCGCTTCAACGGATGAGAAGGAGACGCCGCCCTCGGCGCTCAGCAGCGCGCCCACGAGCAACGGCGTGACCACGATCCCGAGCAGGTTGGAGGCCGAGGCGCCGCAAACAGCCGCCGCCACATTGCCCCGGGCGATGGCCGTGAAGCCGATGGCCGACTGGATCGTCGAGGGCAGGCAGGCCAGGTACACCAGGCCCGCCGCCAGCGCAGGCGGGGTGATCCAGGCGGGCAGGGCGGCCACGCCTAGCCCCGCGATGGGGAACACCACGAAGGTGATCCCCAGGACCACCAGGTGCAGCCGCCAGTGGATCATCCCGGCGATCACCGCCTCGCGGGACAGCTTGGCCCCATGCAGGAAGAACACCAGCGCGATCCCGACCTTGGTGGCCAGGCCCACATGCTCGGCCGCCTCGCCGCGGGCCGGGAGGATCGAGGCGAGCACGACCATCCCGACGATGGCCAGGAGGTACCAATCGATGGAGACGCGGGCGAGAAGCGACTTCACGGCGGCTTAGATGCGCCCGCTAAGGCGGCGCCGCTGCTGGCGCCTCACGCCCCGACCAGGAACGACAGCTGCCGTTCGGTCTGTTCGTTGCGGCCCTCGGCGATCTCGCGGTCGAGCAGGCGGGTGGGGTAGTCGCCGGTGAAGTAGTGGTCGGTGAACTGCGGGTGCACCGGGTCGCGTGGGGCGCTGTTCATCGCCCAGTAGAGCCCCTCGACCGACAGGAAGCCCATGGTCTCGACGCCGATGAACTCGCGGATTTCCTCGAGGCTCTTGTTGGCGGCCAGTAGCTTGTCGCGGTCCGGCATGTCGATGCCGTAGAAGTCGGGATACATCAGCGGTGGCGAGGCGGAGCGCAGGTGCACCTCGGCCGCGCCGGCTTCGCGCACCATTCGCACCACGCGCACCGAGTTGGTGCCGCGTACGATGGAGTCGTCGATCAGCATCACCCGTTTGCCGGCCAGGACGGAGCGGTTGGGCGACAGCTTCATGCGCACCCCGAGCTCGCGCAGGCCCTGCGTCGGCTCGATGAAGGTGCGGCCCACATAGTGGTTGCGAATGATGCCGAGCTCGTAGGGCAGGCCCGCTTCCTGGGCGAAGCCGAGGGCGGCCGGCACGCCGGAGTCCGGCACCGGCACCACCACGTCCACGTCGGCCGGCATCTCCTGGGCCAGCCGCTGGCCCATTCGCTTGCGCACCTCGTAGACGGATCGGCCGTTCACCACCGAGTCCGGGCGGGCGAAGTAGACGTACTCGAAAATGCAGGGGCGGGCGCGCTGGGCGGGGAAGGGGCGCAGGCTCTTCAGCCCGTCCTGGTCGATCACCACCATCTCGCCGTGCTCGATGTCGCGCACGAAGCTCGCGCCGATGATGTCGAGCGCGCAGGTCTCGGAGGCCAGCACGTAGCGGCCCTGGAACTCGCCCAGGACCAGCGGGCGGATACCCAGCGGATCGCGCACGCCGATCAGCTTCTTGTTGGTCAGCGCCACCAGGGCGTAGCCGCCTTCGATCCGCGACAGGGCGTCGATGAAGCGGTCGACGATCCGGCCCTTCCGGGAGCGGGCGATGAGGTGGAGGATGACCTCGGAATCCGAGGTCGACTGGAAGATTGCGCCTTCCTCGACCAGCTGCTCGCGCAGGGTCAGGGCGTTCGTCAGGTTGCCGTTGTGGGCGATCGCCACGCCGCCGGCCTGCAGGTCGGCGAACATCGGCTGGACGTTGCGGATGAAGCTGCCGCCGGCGGTGGAGTAGCGGGTATGGCCGATGGCCGAGGTGCCCGGCAGGCGCCGGACCAGGTCCGCGCCGGTGAAGGCGTCGCCCACATGGCCCATGTGCCGTTCGGTGTGGAAGCGCTGGCCGTCGAAGGTGGCGATGCCGCAGGCCTCCTGGCCGCGGTGCTGCAGGGCGTGGAGGCCGAGGGCGGTGATCGCCGCCGCCTCGGGCACGTCGAAGACTCCGTAGACGCCGCATTCCAGCCGGAGCGTATCGTCCAGTGGGTCGCGCGGCGCCGGGGACCAGCGGTCGCTAACCGAGTTCATCGGGTCTTCTCCAGCACATCCTCGAGCCCTTTACGGGCCTTGGCGTCATAGCCGCCGTCCGCCGGATCGCGGGAGCCGTCACGGACGGCGTCCTCCAGGGCGGGCTTCAGCTGTCCCGCCATGTCCAGGCCCTTAGGCGCGAAGGCTTTCAGCACCTCTCCCGCCGCCGCGGTCAAGGGGTAAAGCGCCGCACCGCTGATCCACTGGGGCACTCTTTCCGGCGGTGTGGCCGCATTGAACACCAGGGCGAAAGCTCCCAAGACAACCAGCGCGCGAAGCAGGCCGAAGCCTGTGCCGACTGCGCGATCGAGAGCCCCGAGCGCCTGGGTGGCGTGGAGTCTCCGGGCCAGGAAGGCGCCGCCAACACGCAGCGCGATATAGGCGCCGACGAAGACGATCACCACGGCTGCGACATTTCCGGTCCAATCCGGGTCCATCATGCCGCGCAGGATCGGGCCTGAGACCCGAAGGCCGAACACCGCGACCAGGGCCGAGACGATCAGGGAGACGACGTTGATCATCTCGCGCACGCCGCCGCGCGCGAAGCCGACGATGGCCGAGACCGCCAGGACGGCCAGGGCGATGACGTCGAAGAGGGTCATGTAAGCGTCCTAATCCCAGTCGCCGTCGCCGATCCGCTGGATCGCGTCGGCCAGCCGCGCGGCGCCCCGGACGGAAAGTCCGGCCCCGCCCTCGGCGTCCTTTGGCGCGAGCGCGCGCCGGAAGCCGAGCTTCGCGGCTTCCTTCAGCCGGCTCTCCATCCGGCTGACCGGCCGGACGTCGCCGGACAGGCTGATCTCGCCGAACACCACGCAGTCCTGCGGCAGGGCCTGGTCCAGGGCCGAGGAAGCCAGGGCCGCCGCCGCCGCCAGGTCCGCCGCCGGTTCGGAAATCCGCAGGCCCCCCGCTACGTTGAGATAGACATCCCGGTCGCCGAAACCAAGCCCGCAGCGCGCTTCCAGCACCGCAAGAACCATCGCTAAGCGCCCGGAATCCCAGCCGACCACGGCCCGGCGCGGTGTTCCGTAGGCGGACGGGGCGACCAGCGCCTGCACCTCCACCAGCACCGGCCGCGAGCCCTCGATGCCGGCGAACACCGCCGCGCCCGCCGCCCGCTCGCCGGCGGTGTTGAGGAACAGCGCCGAGGGGTTGCGCACCTCGGTGAGGCCGATGTCGCCCATCTCGAAGACGCCGATCTCGTCGGTGGCCCCGAAGCGGTTCTTCGCCCCCCGCAGAATGCGGAACGGATAGCCCCGCTCGCCCTCGAAGGAGAGCACGGCGTCCACCATGTGCTCGACCACCCGTGGGCCGGCGATCGCGCCGTCCTTGGTGACGTGGCCGACCAGGATCACCGCGACGCCCCGCTTCTTCGCGAAGCGGACCAACTCGCCGGCCGCGGCGCGAACCTGGGTCACCGAGCCTGGGCCCGCCTCGTGCGCGTCGCTCCACATGGTCTGGATGGAGTCGATGATGACGAGGTCGAACCGCTCCTTCTTCAGGCCCTCCAGGATCTCCCGCAGCGCCGTCTCGGCGGCGAGCTTCACCGGCGCGGCGGCCAGGCCCATCCGCTGGGCGCGCGAGCGGACCTGCTCGATGGCCTCCTCGCCGGAGATATAGGCGCAGGCCGCGCCCTTCAGCGCCGCCGAGGCGGCCACCTGCAGCAGCAGGGTTGACTTGCCGACGCCAGGGTCGCCGCCCAGCAGGATCGCCGAGCCCGGCACCACGCCGCCGCCGCAGACCCGGTCGAACTCCTCGACGCCGGTGGAGATGCGCGGCGGGGCGGGGGTCTGCTGCTCCAGCCCTTCGAAGGCCAGGCCCCGGCCGCGACCCGACGACTTGGCAGGCGCCAGAGCGCCGGGCGGCCGGCTCTGGATCTCCTCGACCAAGGTGTTCCACGCCCCGCAGGCGGCGCACTGGCCGGCCCACTTGGTCTGGGTGGCCCCGCAGGCCTGGCAGGCATAGACGGCGCCGTCGCGGGCCATGGACGCTCCTGATTCGACTTCCGGCAAGTGTACGCGGGCCGGCAAGCCCCGTCTGTGCGACCCAGTCCCGTTTGCCCGCCTGTCGGCATCGGCTACCCTGTCCTGCGACCCCATGGCGGGGAGCGGGAGTGAATATGAGCGTTGTGGAGCCGGGATCGACACAATCGAAGCTGATCCAGCGGGTGAAGGACATCCTGCTGCGGCCGGGACCGACGTGGGATGTGATCGATACGGAACCGGCGAGCCTCGGGTCGATCTACAAGGGCTACGTCCTGATCCTCGCGGCAATACCGCCCATTTGCCTGGTTCTCGGCCACCTCATCTTCGGCGGCCTGAACTTTGGGGTCATCAGCGTCCGCTTCTCCTTCACGGCGATTCTGTTCGAGGCGGTCTCCACCTATCTCCTGTCCCTGGCCGGCGTCTTCGTACTGGCTCTGATCGTCGATCTGCTCGCCCCGCAGTTTGGCGGCCAGCGCAACCGCGTGAAGGCCTTCAAGGTGGCGGCCTACTCGTATACGGCCGTCTGGGTGGCGGGCGTCCTCCTGCTGATCCCAATGCTGGCGGCGGTGGCTCTGCTGGCGAGCCTGTACGGGCTCTACCTGCTCTACCTCGGATTGCCCCGGCTGATGCGAAGCTCGCCGGAAAAGTCGGCGCCCTACATCGCGGTCAGCATCCTGGCGGCCGTGGTCATCGCGATCATCATGGCGTCGATCTCCAGTGAGATCCGCTCGCTGGGCGTGCGGGATGCCGACGACGTGCAGATCCGGATCGGCGACGAGAGCGTGACCGTGAACCGTAGGGACGCCAAAGCTGCGGCCGACAAGCTCGCCGAGCAGCTCGCGGCGGCGGCTGGCGGCGAGGGGGTCGAGGCGGCGGACCCTGAGGCCTTCAAGTCCCATCTGCCGGCCACCATCGCCGGATTCGAACGCACCGAACTCACCACCGGTCGCCGCAGCGTCGCAGGTATCGAGGGATCATCGGCGACGGCGACCTACGTTAGGGGCGACACGCGCATGACCCTCAACCTCATCGACGCCGGCGCATTGAGCGCGCTCGCCGCGCTTGGCGGAGCGTTCAACATGGAATCGTCCTCCGAGGAGAACGGGAAGCACGAGCGGATCGGCGAGGTGGATGGGCGCCTCACCATCGAGGAGTACGACAGCAACAGCCGCCACGGCTCCTATGGCGTGATGGTTGGCGAGCGCTTCATGGTTCTAGCCGAGGGCGACGGCGTCACCGTCGATGAGCTGAAGGCCGCCGTAGCCTCCGTCGACGCCGGCCGCCTCGAGCAACTGGCCAGCGCGGAGTAAGTTCAACCGTCATCCCGGACGGCCGACCGGCCGATCCGGGACCCGGCGGCCACGCGGGGAGATCTGGGTCCCGGCTCACCCTACGCTCGACCGGGATGACGATAATGAGAAACTCAGACTTCGCCGAGATACACCCGCTCGGCCCGGGCGCTGAGGCGCACGAGCACTTCGTGCGCCACGGTCTCGGCGGCGCGGGCGAGGTCGTCCAGCAGGGCGTTGGGGCCGAGCAGCTCGGCCATCTCGCCGATCTGCACCGGCGCCTCGTCGGTCTCGACGATGGTCAGGTCCATGGTCACGGCCAGGAGCTTGCGGCGGGCGCCGGCGAGCCAGGCGTAGCCGCCGTGCCGGGCGGCGCGGATCACGCCGTCGGTATAGCCGGCGCCGACGATGGCCACGCGGGTGGGGCGCTGCGTCACCAGCCCTGAGCCGTAGCCCAGGTGTTCGCCGGCCGCGATGCGGCGCAGGTCGAGCACCGGGGCCTCAAGCTTCGCCACGGCGGCGATGGCCGGGTCCGGCCGCTCTTCCGGTCCGCCGCCATAGAGGCTGATGCCCGGGCGGACCATGTCGAACCGGTACGCGGACCCCAGGTAGGTCCCGCCCGAGTTGGCAAAGCTGGCGCGCGCCTCGGGGAACAGCGGTCGCACGGCCTGGAAGCGCGCCAGCTGCTCGCCGTTGCGCGGATCGGCCGGATCATGGGCGCTGCCCAGGTGGCTCATCACCAGCCGCACGTCCAGGCGGGCGAGCCGTCCGGGCGCGGCGGCGATGGCGCGCGCCTCGTCCGCCGCTAAGCCCTGGCGGTTCATTCCTGTGTCCACGTGCAGGGCGCAGGGTAGGAGGCGGCCCGCCCCCGCCGCGAAAGCGATCGCCGCCTCCACCTGCGGGACGGTGTTCAGCACCGGCGTCAGCCCAGCGGCCGCAAGCCGGGGACCCGACGTCGCCGTCAGGCCGTCCAGAACATAGATGTCAGCCTCGCGATCGCCGAGCGCTGCGCGCAGCGCCTCGCCCTCGTCGAGACGGGCCACGAAGAAGCTGCGCGCCCCTTCACGCCAAAGCCGCCGCGAGACGGGTCCGGCGCCCAGGCCATAGCCGTCGGACTTCACCACGGCGGCGACCTCGGTCCCGGCGGCGGTCTGGCGGATCGTGCGGTAGTTGGCCGCCAGCGCGTCCAGGTCGATGGTCAGGCGCGCGCGAGTCGGGGAGGGCATGGCGCCCCCATAGACCGGCGCGCCGGGCGAGGCGACGGGCTTTGCAGCCTCAGTCGTCGTCGCGGTAGCGGCCGTCATGGGCGAGGTTGCCGAACTTGGTGAGGTCTTCGTTGAAGGCCAGCTTCACGGTGCCGATCGGGCCGTGACGCTGCTTGCCGATGATCACCTCGGCGACGCCGCGGACCTGGTCCATCTGCTCCTGCCACTTGAAGTGCTCTTCGGTGTTCTCCCGCGGCTCGGCGCGGCCCAGGTAGTAGCTCTCCCGGTAGACGAACATCACGCAGTCGGCGTCCTGCTCGATCGAGCCGGATTCCCGCAGGTCCGACAGCTGGGGCTTCTTGTCCTCTCGGTTCTCCACCTGACGCGACAGCTGCGACAGGGCGATCACCGGCACGTGCAGCTCTTTCGCGAGAGCCTTGAGGCTCATGGTGATGAAGCTGACTTCCTGAACCCGGTTGTCGGTCTTGCTGCCCTCGCCGGCGGTGACCAGCTGCAGGTAGTCGACGATGATCAGGTCCAGGCCCACCGACCGCTTCAAGCGCCGCGCCCGGGCCGCCAGCTTGGCGATGGAGATGCCGCCGGTGGCGTCGATGTAGAGCGGCGCGTCTTGGATCTCGAGGGCGGCGTCGCGAATCCGGCCGAACTCGGTGGCGTCGATCTCGCCCTTGCGCAGCCGGTCGCCGGAAACGCCGGACTGCTCGGCCAGCATACGCATGGCCAGCTGCTCGGGACTCATTTCCAGCTGGAACAGGGCCACCACGCCGCCGGAGACCGTCTTGCGCGAGCCGTCCGGCTGCGGCTCCCAGGCGTAGTTCTTGGCCACGCTGAAGGCGATGTTGGTGGCCAGCGCCGTCTTACCCATCGAGGGGCGGGCGGCGATGATCAGGAGGTCCGACGGGTGCAGGCCGCCGAGCTTGCGGTCGAGGTCGATCAGGCCGGTGGAGAGGCCCGCCAGGCCGCCGGCCCGACCGTGGGCCTCGGCCGCCATGGCCACCGCGCCGCGCAGCGCGTCCGCGAAGGGCACGAAGCCCTGGCTCTGTCCGCCGCTTTCGGCCAACGCGTAGAGCGCCTGTTCCGCGTGCTCGATCTGGTCCTTGGCCGATAGGTCGGGATCGGCCGTCTGTGCGGTGACCGCGATGTCGCCGCCGATGCGGATCAGGTCGCGGCGCAGCGCCGCGTCATAGATCACCCGGGCGTAGTCGAAGGCGTTGGCGGCCGCCGGGGCGCGGTCCACCAGGTCGGCGAGGTAGCGCACCCCGCCCAGCTCCTCGAAGCTGGGGTCGCGGGCGAACTGCTCGGCGAGCAGGATCGGCTCCGCCAGCTGGCCCTTCCGGATGTGGGTCTCGATGGCCGAGTAGAGCCGCGAATGAAACGGCTCGAAGAAGTGGCGCGACTGCAGCTGGTCGCCAATCCGCTCGAAGGCGGCGTTGTCGTAGAGCAGAATCCCGAGCAGCGCCTGCTCGGCCTCGACGTT
>NZ_DATAGM010000038.1:0-10441 GCF_036263695.1 Phenylobacterium sp. | reverse complement strand
CTTCATGAACGGCGACATCTCCACGGTCATGAGCCCGCGGACGGTGATCACCTGGGCCCAGAACGCCGAGATCTTCGGCGGCGACATCGCGCTCGCCTTCCGGATGACCTTCCTGAACAAGTGCGACGAGCTGGAGCGCGGCACCGTCGCCGAGTTCTTCCAGCGCGCCTTCGGCCAGGACCTGCCCGAAAGCACCGCCCGCATTCGCGTGGCTTGACGTGGCGTCGCTCGGCGTCTTCGGCGAGCTGGCCGTCGTCGCCGGCGCGCTGGTGGTCTCACTGGTGATCTGGGCGGCGATCAAGGCGCGCGGAAAACGTCGCAATCGCGATTGACGCCCCCTCCACCGCAGGGCCATAGCGGTCACCGCTGACCAGATAACCTCGGTCAGGGTGTCAGGGGGATTTGATGTCCAGGAAGATGCTGGCCGGGCTGACGCTCGGGGCCGCGGCGATGATGCTGGCGATGGGCGTTGCGACGGCCCAGGACGCCGCGCCGCCGAAGAACGACTATTCGAACAAGGCCAACTGGCTGTGCTGGCCCGGGCGCGACGACGCCTGCGCGATCGACAACACCGCCACCATCGTGAGGGCCGACGGGTCCACCCAGAAGGAGACCTGGAAGGCCGATCCGGCCGCCAAGGTGGACTGCTTCTACGTCTATCCGACGGTGTCGAATGATCCGGGCGTGATCTCCGACATGACCGCGAACGCCGAGGAGAAGCGGGTGGTCGAGCAGCAGCTCGCCCGCTTCGGCTCCAAGTGCCGGGTGTTCGCCCCGCTCTATCGCCAGTTCACCCTGACGGCCCTGCGCCAGATGATGTCGGGCGGCGCGCCGCCGGCCAACCGCGGGGCCATGCCCCAGACCGGCTACAACGACGTGGTCGACGCCTGGAACTGGTACATGGCCAACGAGAACAAGGGCCGCGGCGTGGTCCTGATCGGCCACTCCCAGGGCTCGGGCGTGCTGACCCAGCTGATCAAGGAACACGTCGACGGTAAGCCGGCGCAGAAGCAGCTGGTCAGCGCCCTGCTGCTGGGCACCACCTTGCCCGTCGAGAAGGGCAGGGACACGGGGACCTTCACCTCGATCCCGCTCTGCAAGTCGGCGACGCAGACCGGCTGCGTCATCGCCTACGCCGCCTTCCGTGACACCGTCCCGCCGCCGCCGACCAGCCTGTTCGGCCGTCCGCGCGAGCCGGGCTCGACCATGGGAGCTGCCTGCGTGAACCCGGCCAACCTCTCGGGCGGCAAGGGCGAGCTGAAGGCCTACCTGGCCGCCGGCCGGACGATGATATCCGGCGAGGGCCCGCCGGTCTGGGCCAAGGGCAAGACCCTCGACACCCCGTTCGTCGCCGTGCCCGGCCTGCTGACGGGCGAATGCGTGAACAAGGACGGCTTCCACTACCTGTCGGTGCACATC
Source organism: Phenylobacterium sp. (assembly GCF_036263695.1). GTDB lineage: Bacteria > Pseudomonadota > Alphaproteobacteria > Caulobacterales > Caulobacteraceae > Phenylobacterium. Next base: position 9,022 of record NZ_DATAGM010000038.1, on the reverse strand, counting down.
AACGCCGACCCGGCGGATCCGCGGGCCGATGACATCGCCGGCGACGTGCCCGGGGCCGACGGCAAGGTCAACGCCGGCTGGGGTCTGCACCTCATCGACGTGAACCTGGCCATGGGCAACCTGGTCGACATCGTCGAGAGCCAGTCCAAGGCCTGGCTGGCGAAGAACAAGGGCTGAAACGAGAAGCGCCCGCCCCGGTGATCCGGAGCGGGCGCTGAGTCCTTGACGCGGACTGGCTTAGTGGCGAGCCGCTTCCGCCGGAACCTCGCCCACGCGGGTGGCGCGCGAGAAGGGCACGAGCTGATAGACGGCCGACAGGCCAACCAGGGTGTAGACGACCCGCGACAAGGCGCTGTCTTCACCGAACAGGGCGGCGACGAGGTTGAAGTCGAAGAGGCCCACCAGGCCCCAGTTCACGCCGCCGATGATCACCAGCATCAGGGTGATCAGGTTCAGAGCTTTCATTTGCTTCGCATCTCCACGTTCCTGAGAGAGGAAACGTGGCGCGAGCGACCCGCGTTCCGCGGTGAGACTCTAAGTTTCTGATTTTCCTGGGGAGCGCTACCGTCTGAGCCGCTGGCCGGTCATCACCGCCAGCGCGACCATGACCACGAACACGACCATGAAGAGGCCGAACAGGAGCTTGGCCGCGCCCGTCGCCTCTCCGGCCATCCCGGAGAAGCCCAGGATGCCCGCCAGGACGGCGACGGCGGCGAAGACGAAAGCCCACTTCAACATTCAAGCACTCTGTGGCCGGTAGCAACGCGCCCCCTTGCATGCCCGTTCCGCCAGATGCAAGCGTCGCCATGACCGGAGGGGCTGCGCCCGGCAAGCTGCACAAGACGAAGGCGCGGCCAGCAGCAAGCTTTCGCTTCGCTTGCGGCGCGCCGGCGGGATAAAACAAAGCTTCCATGGCCAAGAACCCCGAAAGCCCCACCGAACCCTTCAAGCGCGCCCTGGCCAACGCCGCGCGCTCGCTGGCCGAGACCGCCGACCTGGAGATCGTCTACTCGGGCGAGGGGCCGCAGCTGCAGGGCAAACGGGCGGTGCTGCCGCACCCGCCGCGGGACCTGAAGCCTGAGGACGCCGCGCGCATCCGGGGCCTGGCCGACCAGATGGCCCTGAGGCTGGCCCACCACGACGTGGCACAGCACGCAAAGACCCGCCCGAACTCGGCCCAGGGCGCGCCGATCTACGACGCCATCGAGCAGGCGCGCATCGAGGCGATCGGCGCGAACGCGCTCGGCGGCGTGCGCGAGAACCTGAAGGCGGTTCTGGAGCAGACCTACGCCAGGCGGGTGTTCAACCCGATCGAGGCCGAGGCGAATCCGCCGCTGGCGGACGTCGTCCAGTTGCTGGTGCGCGAGCGGCTCACCGGCGAGCCGCCGCCGCCGATGGCCCGGCCGATGGTGGAGATGTTCCGCCAGGAGATCGAGGCCAAGGCCGGCGCCGACCTCGACAAGCTGGCGGCGACCATCGAGGACCAGAAGTCGTTCGCCAAGGTCGCCCGGGCGATCATCCGCGACCTCTCCATGGGCGACGACCTGTCCGACGCCCCGGACCAGGCCGACCAGGACGACGAGAGCGGCGAAGAGGGCGAGCCCGAGGCCAGCGACGACGGCGACGAGGGCGAAGGCGAAGGCAAGTCGCCCCAGCAGGCGGCCATGGACGAGAACGAGGCCACCCACCGGGAGAGCGAGGACGCCGACTCGCAGATGATGGAGGCCGAGGAGGACCCCAACGCCGAGGACACCGACGAGCCGCCGGAGATGGGCGAAGGCGACCAGCCGGCCCGGCCGGATCTGAAGGGCGATCCCTCCAAGGCGACCTACAAGGTGTTCACCACCGCTCATGACGAGATCGTGGCGGCCGAGGAGCTGTGCGATCCCGAGGAGCTGGGCCGTCTGCGCGCCTACCTCGACCAGCAGCTGGCCAGCCTGTCGAACGTCGTCTCGCGCCTGGCCAACCGGCTGCAGCGCAAGCTGCTGGCCCAGCAGAACCGGTCGTGGAGCTTCGACCTGGAGGAAGGCATCCTCGACGTCGCCCGGCTGACCCGAGTGATCATCGACCCCACGGCCCCCCTCTCCTTCAAGGAGGAGGAGGACACCGAATTCCGCGACACGGTCGTCACCATCCTCATCGACAATTCCGGCTCGATGCGGGGACGTCCGATCATGGTCGCCGCGGTCTGCGCCGACATCCTGGCCCGCACCCTAGAGCGCTGCGGGGTCAAGGTGGAGATCCTGGGCTTCACCACCAGGGCCTGGAAGGGCGGCACGTCGCGCGAGGACTGGCTGAAGGCCGGCAAGCCCCCGCAGCCCGGCCGGCTGAACGACCTGCGCCACATCATCTACAAGGCCGCCGACGCCCCCTGGCGCCGGGCGAGGCGCAACCTCGGCCTGATGATGCGCGAGGGCCTCCTGAAGGAGAACATCGACGGCGAGGCGCTGATCTGGGCCCACCACCGGCTGATCGGCCGGCCCGAGCAGCGGCGCATCCTGATGGTCATCTCCGACGGCGCGCCGGTGGACGACTCCACCCTGTCGGTGAACTCCGGCCACTATCTGGAGCGCCACCTGCGCGAGGTGATTGGCGAGATCGAGAACAAGAGCCCGGTGCAGCTGATCGCCATCGGCATCGGCCACGACGTGACCCGCTACTACAAGCGCGCGGTCACCATCGTGGACGTGGAGCAGCTGGCCGGCGCCATCGTCGAACAGCTTGCCGAGCTGTTCGAGGAGGAGCCGCGCAAGCTGACCCGCGCCTCCGCCGGCCTGCTGCAGCAGCCGCCCAGCGCCCACGGCCCGCAAGGCCAGATGCGCCGCTCCACCTTCAAGGAAGTGCGGAGAGTGGTGAGTTGAGCCCCCTCCGCTCATCCCGGCGTATGACCTCTCCCCGCAAGGCGGGGAGAGGGTAGGGTGAGGGGCCTGCTGAGGCGCCGCGCCCGCCACATCGGCGGATCGCCCCCCTCACCCTACCCTCTCCTCCCGCTGAGCGGAGGGAGAGGTCTGTTCCTCACGATCATTCTCGCCGCCTGCGCCCCCGCCGACGCGCCGCTGCCGCGTGAGCCGGTGGCGGCGGACGGGACGATCCGGATCATAGCCGAGGCCCTGCCGCTCAATCCCGGCAATCCGGACGAGACCCGCATCGGGCGCTTCACCTATGCCGGCGGCGTGGCGTTGACGTCGGAGGACACCGCCCGGTTGCACGGCCTCTCCGACCTGTTGGTGGAGCCGGACGGCCGCATGCTGGCTGTCTCCGACGAGGGCGACCTCATCGAGGCGCGGCTGGTGCTCGACGGCGCCGGGCGCCTCACCGGGGTCACTGGCGCAAAGATCCGCCCTCTCCTCGGGCCGGACGGACAGCCCCTGCCCGGCAAGCTGGAGGCCGACTCCGAGGGCTTGGCCCGGCTGCCGAACGGCGACCTGCTGGTCAGCTTCGAGCAGCGGCACCGGATCTGGCTCTATCCCGCCAATGGCGAGCCGCCGCGCGACGCGCCGGCGCCGCAGGCGCAGTTCCCCGCCAACGGCGGGATGGAGGCGCTGAGCGGCGACCCGGCGGCCGGGCCGGACGCCTACCTGACCGGCGGCGAGGACGGGGCGCAGCTGTTCGCGTGCCGGCTCTCCGGCGGATGCGCGCCCGCCGGCGCGCTCGAGCGGCCGGGCCGCGAGTTCGGGCTGGTCGCGGTGCGGCGGCTGCCCGAGGGGCGCACCGCCTACCTGCTGCGCGCCTTCGACCCGCTGCGCGGCAACCGGATCGTGCTGAAGATCGACGGGCCGCATGGCGAGGTGGACCGGCTGGAGCTCGCCCGGCCTATGACCGTCGACAACTTCGAGGCGGTGGCGGCGGTCCCGATCCGCGGCGGCCTGCGCTTCTATCTGCTGTCGGACGACAACTTCCAGAAGATCCAGCGCACCATCCTGATGGCGTTCGACTGGCGGCCATAACCAAGGGAGACGCGCCATGAGCCACACCGAGATCGCCCTGCCCACGGCCGACGGCGAGGCCCGCGCCTTCGTCTTCAAGCCCGACGACGGCCAAGGCCCCTGGCCCGGCGCGATCATCTTCATGGACGCCCCGGCGATCCGGCCGGCGCTGTTCGAGATGGGCGAGCGGCTGGCGAAGGCCGGCTACTACGTCCTGCTCCCAGACCTCTTCTGGCGCGCCGGCCGCTACGATCCGCCCGACATCGCCAAGGCCCGGGCCGGTGATCCCGAGACACAGGCCATCTTCCAGAAGCTGCGCGCCAGCACCGACGTCCAGCGCCAGCTGATCGACGCCCGCGCCTGCCTGGAGTTCCTGGAGCGGCAGAAGGACGTGAAGCCCGGGAAGGTCGGCGTCACGGGCTACTGCATGGGCGGCGGCGTCGCCCTGCGCGCGGCCGGCGCCTTTCCGGACCGCATCGGGGCGGCGGCCTCCTTCCACGGCGGCAACATGGCCACCGACGATCCGAACAGCCCCCACCTGCTAGCCGACAAGATCAAGGCCAAGGTGCTTGTCGCCGGCGCCGACGAGGACCGCAGCTTCGACGAGGCCCAGAAGGAGCGCCTGGCCGCGGCCCTAAAGGACGCCGGCGTGGAGGCCGAGGTCTCCATCTGGCCCGGCTGCCGCCACGGCTGGGTGCCCACCGACATGGCGGTGCACAACCCCGAAGGCGCCGAGCGGCACTGGCGCGAGCTGACGGCGCTGTTCGACGGGACACTGAAGTCCTGAAACCTCCCCGCGTAGCGGGGAGAGGTCTGAAAAGCGAAAGGGCCGCTCCCGGGGGAGCGGCCCTTTGTGCAGTTCGTGAGGCTGGAACCCTTACGCCGCCTTCTGCTCGGCCAGCTTGGCCTTGAGCTGGCGCTTGATCTTCTGGGCGCGGGGGGAGAGCTGCTCGTCGCTGGCGCCGAGGAGGAAGGTGTCCAGGCCACCGCGGAAGTCGAGGGTGCGCAGGGCCGCGTTGGTGATCCGCAGGCGGAAGCTCTGGCCGAGCGCGTCCGATTGCAGGGTCGCGGGCGCCAGGTTCGGCAGGAACCGGCGCTTGGTCTTGATGTTCGAGTGGCTCACGTTGTGGCCGACCAGGGGGCCGACGCCCGTAAGCTCGCAGCGGCGCGACATGGCGATAGAACCTTCGCGTAGAAAAACGGACGCGGAGCCGGCGGCCCCGCGAGGAGCGCGCGATATAGTCGAACCCCTCAGCCCCCGTCAAGGCGCAGCGGCGCCTGCGACACCAGGCCGGTCCAGCTCGTTTGTGGCCAAAAACGAGTCAGATACAATGGGTTGTAGGGAACGAAGGGTGATTCCGGCCGAGTCAGTGATTCGGTCCTGATTCGTTGCGCCCGCGTTCCCTCAGGCTTCGAAGGTGAGTTCCACGCCGAGCGCCGCCAGCGCGTCCCAGTAGCCGGGATAGGTCTTGGCCACGCAGTCCGGGTCCTGGATCACGATCCCCGCCGTCTTCAGTCCAGCCAGCGCGAACGCCATGGCCATCCGGTGGTCGTCGTAAGTGTCGATGCGGCACGCCCGCTCCTGGCCGGCCAGCGCCGGGTCGCCCTCGACGACCAGCTCGTCGCCTTCCTCCCGCGCCAAGCCCTGGCGGATGGCGTTCAGCCCCTGCGACAGGGCCGAGATCCGGTCGCACTCCTTCACACGCAGGCCCGAGATGCCGGTGAAGCGGACGGGCGTCTCGTTGAACGCCGCCAGCACCGCCAGGGTCGGGATCGCATCCTGCATCTGCGAGCCTTCGATGACCGCCGGCATGCGCGGGAAGGTCTGGATCAGGCTCCAGGCCTTGGCGTCGGGCTGACTGAAGGCCTGGGCGGGCATGCCCAGGTCGATCGCCCCGTCCGTCAACGTCTCTGCGGCCCAGAGGTAGGTGGCGGCCGAGGCGTCAGGCTCGATGAACACATCGGCGGCGCCATAGCCGGTGGCGGCGATCCGCCAGGCGGGCCGGTTGCCGAGCTGCTCCACCTGCGCCCCGAACTTGCGCATCGCCGCCAAGGTCAGGTCGATGTAGCCGGCCGCGCCGATTTCGGCGTGCGCGAGCTCGACCTCCACCGGCCCGCGGGCGCAGGCGCCGGTCATCAGCAGGGCCGATGCGTACTGGCTGGAGAGGCGGGCGTCGATCACCACCTTGCCACCCTCAAAGCCGCCCTTCCCGGCCACGACCACTGGCGGGCAGCCGGTCGGCGCGGCGGCCTCTATCGCCAGCTGGGCCAGGGCCTCGACCAGCGGCGCGATCGGCCGCTTGCGCATGTTTGCGTCGCCGTCCAGCACCACGGCCCCATCGGCCAGCGCCGCCGCGGCGCTCAGGAAGCGGGTGGCCGTGCCGGCGTTGCCGAGGAACAGCGCGCGCTGGGGCGCCGCGAGCCGGCCAGAGCCGGTGACCACGAAACTGGTCTCGTCCGGCTCCTCGACGGCGACGCCCATGTCCCGCAGGGCGGTCGCCATGTGGGCGGTGTCGTCGCTCTTCAGCGCGCCGGTGAGCCGGCTGGTCCCCTTGGCCAGGCCCGCCAGCAGCAGCGCCCGGTTGGTGATCGACTTCGATCCTGGCAGGCGCACGGACCCCGTCAGCGGGGCCGTCACAGGCGTGAGGCGGACGCCGTGGATGCGGGCGGGAGCGGTCATGGCGGACAGGTAGCGCGCAGACCTGCCCTGCGCCAACCCCGGGCCCTTAGCACAACGCCGTTGCGCCAAGCGCGCCGGCGTATTACTAACTAATCGGTCAGTTACTAGGAGCAGCCGATGCAGGCGGGCGCACCGAAATTCCGACGCCGAAAGGAGGCCCGGCCGGCCGAGATCGTCGCCGCCGCCTTCGAGGTGTTCGCGCAGAAGGGCTTCGCCGGAGCCAAGCTCGACGACATCGCCCTCCGGGCCGGCGTCTCCAAAGGCGCCCTCTATCTCTACTTCGAGACCAAGGAAGAACTCTTCCGGGCGGTCGTCACCCAAGGCGTCGCGCCGAACTTCGACGCCGTGCTCGCGGTGCTGGCCGGCCACCCGGGCCCGATCGGCCCCCTGCTCGAGATGCTGGCCGGCCGCATGGCCGACGTCGTGACCACGACGCCGGTGGGCGGCCTGGTGAAGATGGTGATCGGGGAGGCGCGCAATTTCCCGGAGCTCGCCCAGGTCTGGCATGACCAGCTGGTCTCCAAGGCGCTGGGCGCCCTCACCGCCGCCATCGCCGCGGCCCAGGCGCGCGGCGAGGTGAAACCTGGCGACCCGCGGATGTACGCCTTGTCGGTCGCCTCGCCGCTGCTGGTCGGGGTCATCTGGCGCGAGACCTTCGTCCCGATCGGCGCCGAGCCCTTCGACATGCCCGCCCTGGCCCGCCAGCACGTCCGCGCTGTGCTGCAGGGCATTCTGGCGGAGGCCGCCTGATGCGCCGCCGGATCCTCCCGCTCGCCCTTCTGCTGGTCGCCGCCGGGCTGATCGCCCTGCTGGTGCTCGCGCCGCGGCTGAAGGGGCCGCCGGTGCTCACCGGCTACGTTGAGGGCGAGCCGCTCTACCTCGCCGCCCCCGTCTCAGGGACGGTCGAGCAGGTCCTCGTCCAGCGCGGCCAGGAGGTGAAGCCCGGCCAGCGGCTGTTCGTGGTTGATCCCGAGCAGCTGGCCGCCCAGCGCGACCAGGCCGCCGCCGAGGTCGCCGCCGCCCGGGCGCAGGCGGAGGACGCCCGCCAGGGCCAACGTCCGCTCGAGCTCGCCGTCTTCGACGCTCAGGTGGCCGCCGCCGAAGCGCGGGCCCGGGACGCCGCCGCCGACCTTCGCCGCATCCGCCCGCTGGTGCAGAAGGGCATCTACGCTCCCGCCCGCCTCGACGATGTGCAGGCCGCCTGGCAGGCCGCCCAGGCCGAGGTCCGCGCCGCCGCCCGCCGGCGCGACGCCGCCGAGCTCGGCGCCCGCCAGGGCCAGATCGAGGCCGCCGACCAGCGGGTGCGGCAGGCGCAGGCCGGGCTGGCCGGCGCCGGCGCGCGACTCGCCGACCTCGCGCCCGTCGCCCCTGCCGCCGCCCGCGTCGAAGAGGTCTTCTTCCAGCCCGGCGAATGGGCCGGGGCCAACCAGCCGGTGCTGGCCCTGCTGCCGCACAATCGCATCAAGCTGCGGTTCTTCGTGCCCGGGACGGACCTCGCCGCCTACCGGCCGGGCCGCTCCGTCCGCTTCCGCTGCGACGCCTGCCAGGAGGGCCTCACGGCGCAGATCGTTTTCGTCAGCCCCAGGCCCGAGTTCACGCCCCCGATCATCTATTCGCGCGAGAGCCGCGACCGGCTGGTTTACCTGGTGGAGGCCCGCCCCTCGGTCCGTCTCAACCCCGGCCAGCCGGTGGACGTGCTGCCCCTGGAGGCCGCGTCGTGACCCTGGCCATCGACGTCCGCCACCTCAACAAGAGCTTCGGCGACAAGCACGTTGTCCAGGACGTCGCGCTGCAGCTCGAGACCGGCCGGATCTGCGGCTTCCTGGGGCCGAACGGCTCGGGCAAGACCACCACCCTGCGCATGCTCTGCGGGCTGCTGACGCCCGACAGCGGCGAGGGTACGGCGCTGGGCTTCGACCTGCGCCGCGAGGCCGGCGAGATCAAGCAGCGCACCGGCTACATGACCCAGCGGTTCTCGCTCTACGAGGACCTGACCATCGAGGAGAACCTGGCGTTCACCGCCCGCGTCCACGGCCTCGACCGTCGGCGCGAGCGGGTGGCGGCGGCGCTCGAGCGCTTGGGCCTGGCCGAACGGCGAAAGCAGCTGGCCGGCGCCCTCTCCGGCGGCTGGAAGCAGCGGCTGGCGCTGGCAAGCGCCACCCTCCACGAGCCCCAGCTGCTGCTGCTCGACGAACCGACCGCCGGCGTCGACCCGAAGGCCAGGCGCACCTTCTGGGACGAGATCCACGCCCTGTCGGCCCAGGGCCTGACCGTGCTGGTCTCCACCCACTACATGGACGAGGCCGAGCGCTGCCACGAGATCGCCTACATCAGCTACGGCCGGCTGATCGCGCGCGGCACGGCCGAAGAGGTGGTGGCCGGGTCGGGCCTGATCACCTTCCGCGGCGAGGGGCCG
>NZ_DATAGM010000037.1:0-2258 GCF_036263695.1 Phenylobacterium sp. | reverse complement strand
TGGGCTCCTCGGCCCAGATCAAGGCGATGAAGCAGGTGGCCGGCCCCATCAAGGGCGAGCTCGCCCAGTACCGGGAAATGGCCGCCTTCGCGAAGTTCGGCTCGGACCTGGACGCCGCCACCCAGCGGATGCTGGCCCGCGGCGAGCGCCTGACCGAGCTCCTGAAGCAGCCGCAGTACTCGCCGCTGGCGGTGGAAGAGCAGGTGGCGGTGATCTACGCCGGCACCCGCGGCTACCTTGACCCGATCCCGACCGCCCAGGTCGGCCGGTTCGAGCAGGAGCTGCTCTCCTACCTGCGCACCAAGCACCCGAACTGGCTCGAGGCGATCCGCACCAAGAAGGAGCTGAACGCCGATCTCGAAGCCGAGCTGAAGGGCGCGCTCGAAGCCTTCTCCAAGACCTTCGCCTAAGACCAACGAGCAGGATCGCTAGGCGATGGCCAGCCTCAAGGAGATGCGCAATCGGATCGGAAGCGTGAAAGCCACGCAGAAGATCACGAAGGCGATGCAGATGGTGGCGGCGGCCAAGCTGCGCCGGGCCCAGGACGCGGCGCAGAACGCCCGTCCTTACGCCCAGCGTATGGCCGCGGTCATCGCCAACCTGGCGCGCGGGGTTAGCGGCGACGCCGCCCCGCGCCTGCTGGTGGGCACGGGGGACGACCGGCGGCACCTGGTGGTCGTGGCGACCGCCGACCGGGGCCTCGCCGGCGGGTTCAACTCGGGCATCGTCCGGGCGGCCCGGGAGAAGCTGCGCGAGCTCACCGCGGCCGGCAAGGACGTCCGCGTCCTGGTGGTCGGCAAGAAGGCCCGCGACCAGCTGCGCCGGCAATACGGGGACCGGTTCGTCGGCACGTTCGACGCCGGCAACAACCCCTCCCTGAGCATCGCCCAGGACGTGGCCAACCGCATTACCGAGTTGTTCGAGGCCGGCGAGGTCGACGTGGTCTCGCTGATCTACAGCCGCTTCAAGTCGGTGGTCACCCAGTCCCCGACCGTGCTGCAGCTGATCCCGGCCCAGGTCGAGGAGGGCGCCGCCCTGACCGACCTGAAGGGCGCCTCGTACGAGTACGAGCCCGGCGAGGCCGAGATCCTCGAGGACCTGCTGCCGCGCAACCTCACCACCCAGCTGTTCTCGGCCATGCTCGAGAACCAGGCCGGCTTCTTCGCCTCGCAGATGACGGCGATGGACAACGCCACCCGCAACGCCGGCGACATGATCGCCAGCCTCACCCTGCAGTACAATCGCACTCGCCAGGCGCAGATCACCAAGGAGCTGATCGAGATCATCTCCGGCGCCGAAGCGCTCTAGCCCGAAAGAGTTAGGTCCCCATGTCCGACATCGACGCCGCCGTCCCCGCCAAGAAGCCCCGCAGCCGCGCCCCCGCCAAGGCCGCTGCGATCCCGCAAGCGCCGATCGCCCAGGGCGTCGCCCGGGGCCGCATCGTCCAGGTCATCGGCGCCGTCGTCGACGTGGAGTTCGAGGGCCACCTGCCGGGGATCATGAACGCCCTGGAGACGACCAACACCGACCAGCGGACCGGTCAGCCCTTCCGCCTGGTGCTGGAAGTCGCCCAGCACCTGGGTGAGAACACCGTCCGCACCATCGCCATGGACACCACCGAGGGCCTGACCCGCGGCCAGCCGGTGATCGACACCGGCGCTGCGATCACCGTGCCGGTGGGGCCTGCGACCCTCGGCCGGATCATGAACGTCATCGGCGACCCGATCGACGAAGCCGGCCCGATCGCCACCACCTTCACGAGCCCGATCCACCGCGAGGCCCCTTCGTTCGCCGAGCAGTCGACCTCGGCCGAAGTGCTGGTCACGGGGATCAAGGTCATCGACCTGCTCTGCCCCTACACCAAGGGCGGCAAGATCGGCCTGTTCGGCGGCGCCGGCGTGGGCAAGACCGTGACCATGCAGGAGTTGATCAACAACATCGCAAAGGCCTACGGCGGTTACTCCGTGCTGGCCGGCGTGGGCGAGCGGACCCGCGAAGGGAACGACCTCTACCACGAGATGATCGAGTCGAACGTCAACGTCGACCCGCAGAAGAACAACGGCTCGACCGAGGGCTCCAAGTGCGCCCTGGTCTACGGCCAGATGAACGAGCCCCCCGGCGCCCGCGCGCGCGTGGCCCTGACCGGCCTGGCCCAGGCGGAGTACTTCCGCGACCAGGAAGGCAAGGACGTGCTGCTGTTCATCGACAACATCTTCCGCTTCACCCAGGCGGGCTCGGAAGTGTCGGCGCTGCTCGGC
>NZ_DATAGM010000036.1:0-3316 GCF_036263695.1 Phenylobacterium sp. | reverse complement strand
CGCGTGCGGGCGCACCCGCTTGGGCTGCAGGGTGGTCAGCGTGTCCTTGGGCGGGCAGCCCCAGAACGGGAAGGGGCCGCCGGTCAGCCGCCGGTTGATCTCCGCGCCGACCCCAAACCGATTGTTGGTGTTGTCGGCCTTATCCTTGACCATCTTGTCCAGCTGGTCCCAGACCGCGCGCCAGGGCGTCTCGCCCTTCAGCTTCAGCGCCTCGGCGAAGCCGCGCGGGAAGCCCAGCGGGAAGTCGAAGCCGACCAGCGCCCGCTCGCCCCGCTTCTTCAGGTCGTCGAGAATGGCCGCGAGCCGCTTCTCCGCCTCCGCCCGCGTCGGCGGGTTGAAGGATTCGAACGTCATGCGGAACCGCACGTCGCGCTTCAGCACGCCGATCCAGACGGAGTCGGCCCCCGTGGACGGCTTGGCCGCCGCGCTCCAGTCGACGATCACGAAGGCGCTGAAAAGGCGCGCCACGGCAGGCTCCCGGTCAGGTGGATGGCCGGGCATTTAACCCGCCATTGGACAACGGGCCAACGCTTCCGGCGGTTCAGTCGGTCTGGTGCTGCAAGAGCCACGGCGGGTGGCGCTTCGGGCGCCCTTTGTGTAAGGCGCGCCCACTGGCCGGAGCGACTCATGAGCAGACCATTGCGGGGCGGCGTGATCGGCGCCGGGGTGTTCGGCGGCCACCACGCGCGCAAGTACGCCAGCCTGCCCGGCAGCGAACTGGCCGCCGTCTACGACCCGCACCCCGAGCGCGCCGCCGCCCTGGCCGAACCGCTCGGCGGCCGCGCCGCCGCCACCCTCGAGGAGTTCCTTGAGGCCGTGGATGTGGTCACCGTCGCCTCGCCCGCCACCCATCACGCTCAGCAGGCGCTGGCCGCGTTGCGGGCCGGCAAGCCGGTCTATGTGGAAAAGCCCATCGGCATCTCGCTGGACGACGCCGACAAGATCATCGCCGAGGCGGAGCGGCGCGGCCTGGTGGTCGCCGTCGGCCACCAGCAGCGGGTGGTCTTCCAGGCCATGGGCCTGTTCGACATCCCCGAGCAGCCGCTTCGCCTGGAGGCGCTGCGCCACGGCCCGCCGTCGGAGCGCAGCTTGGACGTTTCGGTGGTGCTCGACCTGATGGTTCATGACCTGGACCTGGCGCTGGCGCTCACCAAGGCCGAGGCGGTCGCGGCCGAGGCCGAGGGCGAGATCGACTTCAGCGGCGGCTGGGACACCGCCCGTGCCGAGATCACCTTCGACGACGGCTTCACCGCCATCTTCGACGCCTCCCGCCGCGCCGAGGCCTTCAAGCGGACGATGCGCATCGTCTATCCCTCCGGCGAAGTGGAAGTGGACTTCCTGACCCACGCCTTCCGCAACACCACGCCCTATCCGCTGAACCCCGATTACGACGACACCCCGGCCGCCAAGGACCAGCTGGCCGCCAGCGTCGAGGGTTTCCTCAAAGCAGTGCGCGGCGAGGCGGCCCGGCCCATTGTCACCGCCGTCGAAGGGGCCCGCGCCCTGGACCTGGCGCTGGCGGTGGAACAGGCGTTGGAAGCCGGCCGCTGACGGCCTAGGGTTTTCCTCCAGCGATGGAGGATCCCATGACCGACAAGGGCAGCGCCTACGACTTCACCTTCACCACGATCGACGGCCAGCCGCTGCCGATGAGCACCTTCCAGGGCAAGGCGGTGCTTGTGGTGAACACAGCCTCCAAATGCGGGCTGACGCCCCAGTACGAGGGCCTGCAGGAGCTTTATTCCGGCATGAAGGCGGAGGGCCTGGTGGTCCTCGGCGTGCCTTGCAACCAGTTCGCCGGCCAGGAGCCGGGGACCGAGGAAGAGATCCAGAGCTTCTGCCACACCAACTTCGACGTCGACTTCCCGATGACCTCTAAGGTCGAGGTGAAGGGGGAGGGGGCTCACCCCTTCTACCGCTGGGCCAAGGAACGCCTGGGCGACGAGGCCGAGCCGGTCTGGAACTTCCACAAGATCCTGATCGGCCCCGACGGCCAGCCGGTGAAGGCCTTCGGTCCCCGCACCGAGCCCAAGGACGATCAGGTCAAGGACGCCATCGCCGCCGCCCTCCGCTCCAGCGCCGCGGCGTTCTGAGGAGGCTTTCCCTCCCCTTCATGGGGAGGGTGGTCCCGAAGGGACTGGGTGGGGGAGTCACGAACTGCGCCGTCGGCGGCCGGCCAGCGCCTAGCGCCCTCGGAACTCCCCCACCCGTCCCGTCGCTTCGCTCCGGCCCACCTCCCCACGAAGGGGCGGCAAGGAGGACTTCGAATGCACCGCAAACCCGACGGCGGCTGGGACAAGTCTCGCCTGCCCAGCCGGCACGTCACCGAGGGCCCCGCCCGGGCGCCCCATCGCAGCTACTATTACGCCATGGGTCTGGGCAGTCGGGAGATCGCCCAGCCCTTCGTCGGCGTGGCCTCCTGCTGGAACGAGGCGGCGCCCTGCAACACCGCCCTGATGCGCCAGGCCCACGCGGTCAGCCAGGGCGTGAAGGCGGCCGGCGGCACGCCGCGCGAGTTCTGCACCATCACCGTCACCGACGGCATCGCCATGGGCCACGAGGGCATGCGCTCCAGCCTCGTCAGCCGCGAGGTGATCGCCGACTCCGTCGAGCTGACGATCCGCGGCCACAGCTACGACGCCCTGGTCGGCGTCGCCGGCTGCGACAAGTCCCTGCCGGGGATGATGATGGCCATGCTGCGGCTCAACGTGCCCAGCGTCTTCCTCTACGGCGGCTCGATCCTGCCCGGCTGCTGGAAGGGCCGGGACGTGACCGTCCAGGACGTCTTCGAAGGCGTCGGCCAGCACTCGGCCGGCAACATGACCGAAGAGGAGCTGACCGACCTGGAGCAGCACGCCTGCCCGGGCGAGGGCGCCTGCGGCGGCCAGTACACGGCCAACACCATGGCCTGCGTCTCCGAAGCCATCGGCCTGGCCCTGCCGCTCTCCTCGGCCCTGCCGGCGCCCTACGAGAGCCGCGACGCCTACGCTGTCGCCTCCGGCGAGGCGGTGATGCGGCTCATTGAGCAGAACATCCGCCCGCGCGATATCTGCACCCGCAAGGCCTTCGAGAACGCGGCCGTGGTCATCGCCGCGACCGGCGGCTCCACCAACGGCGGCCTGCACCTGCCGGCCATGGCCCACGAGTGCGGCATCGAGTTCACCCTGCGCGATTTCGCCCAGATCTGCGACCGCACGCCCTACATCGCCGACCTCAAGCCCGGCGGCCGGTTCGTCGCCAAGGAGATGGGTGAGGCGGGCGGCGTGCCGATGCTGCTCAAGACCCTGCTGGAGGGCGGCTACCTGCACGGAGACTG
>NZ_DATAGM010000035.1:0-3203 GCF_036263695.1 Phenylobacterium sp. | reverse complement strand
GCACCGTCCACCGACAGGGCAAGGAGATCGACCTGCAGCCGCGCGAGTTCCAGCTGCTGGAATTCATGATGCGCCACGCCGGTCAGTCGGTGACCCGCACCATGCTGCTGGAGAAGGTCTGGGAATACCACTTCGACCCACAGACCAACGTCATCGACGTCCACATCTCCCGCCTGCGCTCGAAGATCGACAAGGGCTTCGACCGGGCGATGCTGCAGACCGTCCGCGGGGCCGGGTACCGGCTGGACGCCTGACGCGGTGCGCCTGCCGCGCATTTTCCGGACGACGCCGTTCCGGCTGACGCTGCTGTTCCTGGCGCTGTTCGCGGCGGCGGCGTCGGCCTTCCTGGCCTACATCTACGTGGCGACGGCGGGCGAGGCGGCCCGGCGCACCGATCAGGCCATCCTGCGCGAGATGCGCTCACTCACCGGCGCCTACGAGCGAGCCGGCGTCGACGCCCTCAACCAGGCGCTGATCGAGCGGGCGGCGGCGGAGCGGCCGTTCCTCTACCTGCTGATGCGGTCTGACGGGACGGTGATCTCCGGGTCGATCCAGGAATCGCCGCTGGAGGAGTTCAACGGCGATCCGGCCTGGACCAGCTTCCGCATCACCGAGCTCGACGCGCAGGGCCGCCGGGTACGCCGGCCGGCCCGCGGCCTGCAGCAGCGGCTCGGCTACGGGGAGATCCTCTTCGTCGGCGCGGATGTCGGCGAGGACGAGGCCTACATCGACTCCATCGTCGTGGCGCTCTGGGGCGCGGTGGTGCTGGTCATCATCCTGGGCTTGGCCGGCGGGGTGATCATCAGCCGCAACGTCAGCCGATCCATGGGCGGGCTGATCGACGTGGTCACCCGGGTGCGCAACGGCGACCTGGCCGCCCGCGCCCACGTGCGGGGCGCCCGCGACGAGATGGACGAGTTGGCCGAAGGGCTGAACGAGATGTTGGATAGGCTGGAGCGCTCGATGGCCGGCCTGCGACATGCCGGCGACGCCATCGCCCACGACCTGCGCTCGCCGCTCACCCGCCTGCGCGCCCGGCTGGAAGCGGCCTACATCGACGTCGAGGCGGGCAAGGGCGACGCCGAGCACGC
The DNA here is from genome assembly GCF_036263695.1 of Phenylobacterium sp. Classification (GTDB taxonomy): domain Bacteria; phylum Pseudomonadota; class Alphaproteobacteria; order Caulobacterales; family Caulobacteraceae; genus Phenylobacterium. The sequence continues at coordinate 2,112 of NZ_DATAGM010000035.1, read as the reverse complement.
GCTCGCCACCGCCATCGAGGACACGGACGGGGTGCTGAAGACCTTCGGCGCCGTGCTCTCCATCGCCCGGCTGCAGGCCGCCGGCTCGGCGCCCAACCAGATCCTGTTCGATCCCAAGGAACTCGCCGTCGACATCGCCGAGCTCTACGAGCCGCTGTGCGAGGACAAGGGCATCGATTTCGCCGCCGAGTTGGCGGGCGACCTTCGCGTGCGCGGCAACAAGGAGTTCCTGGCCCAGGCGCTGGCCAACCTGCTCGACAACGCGGTGAAGTACACGCCCAGCGGCGGCGCCATCATGCTGCGTGTGCGCCGCCGCTCGTCGGGAGAGGTGGAGTTCTCGGTCACCGACACCGGCCCGGGCGTGCCCGAGGCCGACCGCGCCCGGGTCGTCCAGCGCTTCGTGCGCCTGGAGAACAGCCGCAACGAGCCGGGCGCTGGCCTTGGGCTCTCCCTCGTCGCCGCGGTCGCCGAAGCCCACGGCGGTCGGCTCGAGCTCTCCGAAGGCCCCGGCGTGGTCGGCGACAGCGGGCCTGGCCTGCGCGTCGCGTTCATCCTGCCGCGGGCGGGGTAGGCCCTACCGCTAAGGCGTCTCCTACCTCACGTCGCTTCGCGGGGGAGGTAGGATGCTGTGAGCGGATCAGGCCTACCGCCGCCGCCCGCCGAACATCGCGTCCACGGCGATCTTCCCGGGCCCTGCCGTGGCCAAGTGCAGGCCGATCACCACCAGCGCCGCGGCCGGGAACGAACCGCGGATCCCGGCGAACCGGTCGACCATCAGGATGGCGATGATGAAGTGGATCGCGCAGAGCAGGCCCGCCCAGCGGGTCAGGGCGCCGGCGATGAAGGCCGCGCCGCAGGCGAACTGGGCCCAGACCGACAGCGGCGCCATCAGCTCGGGGAAGGGGAACTTCCACTTGGCCAGGAAGCCGGCGAACTCGGCCATCCGTTCGGCGCTGGTTATATTGTCCCACACGCCGAAGATCAGGAACCCGCCGACCACCAGCCGCATCAGCAGGAGGCTGGCGTCCGACCAGCGGCTGAGCCCCGAAAGCATGATCCCGCCCCGCGCCATGCGAACCCCCTTGGTCTGACCCACCGCCCGATATTGGGTTGGTTCGCATCGCGGCGCAGTTAAATATCGCCAGCCCCATGCCGCCCCTCAGTCCACGCCTCAAGCCCTGCGGGCCCATCCTCGACCCGAAGGCCGCACAGAGCCTGCGCGAGCGCCTCGCCGAAGCGCTGGGCGAGCGTCAGCCCGTGATCGAGGCCGCCTGGCCGGCCCTGGCCCCGGTGTTCGGCGCCTCGCCCTATCTCGCCAGCCTCGTCCGCCGGGACGAGCCGCGCCTCGCCGATCTCCTGCAAGCTGACCCGGACCAACGGTTCGCGGACCTGCTCGCCCGCACGGCCGCGGCGGCGGCTCTCGACACCGCCGAGGCGAAGATCGCGCTGCGTAAGCTGAAGGCCGAGGCCCACCTCTTGACAGCGCTCTGCGACCTCGGCGGCGTCTGGGACTTGGACCAGGTCACCGGGGCGATCACCCGTTTCGCCGACGCCAGCCTCGCCGCGGCGCTCGCGGTGGCCGCCCGCGGCGAGCAGCAGGCTGGCCGGCTGACGCGCCTAGGCGAGGGCGCAGAGGGGCCGGTCCCGGGGTGGTTCTGCATCGCCATGGGCAAGCAGGGCGCGTACGAGCTCAATTATTCCAGCGACGTGGACGTCTCGGTGTTCTTCGAGCCCGACGCGCTGCCGTTGGCCGAGGGCGTCGAGTCCCAGGCGTTCGCCGTGCGCCTGACCCACCGGCTCTCGGAGCTGATGCAGGACCGCACCGGCGACGGTTACGTGTTCCGCGTCGACCTGCGCCTGCGGCCCGACCCGGCCTCCACGCAGCCGGCGGTGCCGGTGCCCGCGGCGCTGGAGTACTACGAGAGCGTCGGCCAGAACTGGGAGCGGGCGGCCTTCATCAAGGCGCGGCCCTGCGCCGGCGACCTGCCCCGCGCCGAAGCCTTCCTGGCCGAGCTGCAGCCCTTCATCTGGCGCAAGAACCTCGACTTCGCCGCCATCGCCGACATCCACTCCATCAAGCGGCAGATCCACGTGCACAAGGTGGACGAGCGG
>NZ_DATAGM010000034.1:0-2724 GCF_036263695.1 Phenylobacterium sp. | reverse complement strand
TCGTAGAAGGTTTCCGGCGGGTGCTGAAGCCCGAAGGGGTGCTGACCTTCGAATTCCCGCACCTCCTGAACCTCATCGAGAAGGTGCAGTTCGACACCATCTACCACGAGCACTTCTCCTACCTGTCGCTGCTGGCGGTGGAGCAGGTGCTGAGTGCCCACGGCCTGCGCCCCTTCGATGTGGAGCTGCTGCCGACCCACGGCGGCAGCCTTCGGCTGTTCTGCGCGCACCAGGGCGCCGCCCACGCCGAAACCGACGCCCTGCGGGCGCTGCGGGCCCGCGAGGCCGACGCGGGGTTGTCGAAAATCGAGACCTACCGCGGCTTCGCTCCGCGCGTGGACGCCGTCCGGGACGAGTTCCTGGCCTTCCTCGCGGGGGCGAAGGCGGAGGGCAAGCGGATCGCCGCCTATGGCGCGGCCGCGAAAGGCAACACCTTCCTGAACTACTGCGGCGTGGGGACGGACGACATCGTCGCCGCCTTCGACGCCAATCCGGTGAAGCAGGACCGCTACCTGCCCGGCAGCCACATCCCGATCCTGGCGCCCGACAAGGTGGCCGAGGTGCGCCCCGACTACGTCCTGATCCTGCCCTGGAACATCAGGGACGAGATCATCGGCCAGCTCGGCTTCGTCCGAGACTGGGGCGGCCGGTTCGTGATCGCCACGCCGCATGTGCAGGTTCTGGACTGATGCGGTTCTCGCGGACGCAGATCGCCGGCGTCGTCCTGGTCGACATCGAGCCTTCCAGCGACGAGCGCGGCCTGTTCGCCCGCCTGCACTGTCCTGACGAGTTCGCCGCCGCCGGCCAGCCCTTCGTTCCGGCCCAGACCAGCCTGTCGCGCAACACCGCCGCCTTCACCCTGCGCGGGATGCACTACCAAGCCGCCCCGCATGCCGAGGTGAAGCTGGTCCGGGTGACCCGCGGCCGGGCCTTCGATGTCGCCCTCGACCTGCGCCCGGAAAGCCCGACCTACCGCCGGTGGCTCTCGGTGGAGCTGTCGGCGGACAACGCCCGGGCGGTGCTGATCCCCGAAGGCGTGGCCCACGGTTTCCTGACGCTGGAGCCGGAAACCGACGTGGTCTATCAGATCGCGCCGCGCTACGAGCCGGGCCACGACCGCGGCGTGCGCTGGAACGATCCGGCCTTCGCCATCGCCTGGCCGGCCGAGCCGAAGGTCATCTCGCCGCGCGATGCGGCCTATCCAGACTACCGCTAGGAACCGAAGGTCGATGGACCAGGAAAAGCTCGCCGCCGCCCTCGAGAAGCTCCGCGCCACCCCCGGCTGGCGCGAGGCCTTCGTCCGCCACCTGCTGGCGCTCGAGAAGGAGATCGCCACCCCCGGCGTCGACCTGCGCGAGGAGGTCACCGGTCCGCTGGTGGACGCCGTCTACCAAGAGGGCGAGCCGGTCCGGCGGAGCCTCTCGAACGGCGTCACCTTCGAATTCCTCTACCGTTCCAAGATCGCCCGCGACTTCGTGATGAGCGAGCCGGCCGTGCCCGACCACGCATGGGAGCCGATGACCTCGCGCATAGTCGTGGACCTCGCCAAGGGGGCGCAGCAGGTGGTGATCGGCGGCGCCTATTTCGGCGACCACGCGATCCTGATCGCCCGCGAGATTGCGAAGAACGGCGGCGTCGTCCACGCCTTCGAGCCGAACTCGGACCAGCGGCGGATGCTGATGCGCAACGCCGAGATCAACGGGCTGACCAACATCGTGGCCCGGCCGGAAGGGCTGTGGAGCTCCTCGTCCGAGCACCTGAAGTTGGTCGGCTACGACAGCTTCGCCACCGCCGAGAAGGCCGACGCCGGCGCCGCCGACGCCTTCCAGACGGTGACCATCGCCGACTACCTGGCCGCCCAGGGCGTCGACCGGCTCGACCTGATCGTCATCGACATCGAGGGTGCCGAGCTGGCGGCGCTGAAGGGGGCGGAGAAATACCTCGCCGGCCCCGCCGGCCCGCACATCGTCTACGAAGTGCACCGGCACTACGTCGACTGGAGCCAGGGGATGGATCAGACCGAGATCTCCCGGTTCCTGACCGGGCTCGGCTACCACCTCTTCGCCCTGCGCGACTTCAACTCCAACGTCGACCTCTCCGGCAAGCCGGTGGAGCTGATCCCGCAGGACAAGGTCTACCTGGAAGGCCCGCCGCACGGCTTCAACATGGTGGCGGTGAAGGACCCGACGGTGTTCGATGGTCCCGGCTACCGCATCGTCGAGAACGTCAGCCCCAAGCTGCTGCGCCACAAGGATCCCAAGCTCCACCATCCGGTGGACGGGCTGTAGGGCCGGGCCGTGACGCAGGCGACCATTCTGGGCGCGGCGGGCTTCGTCGGCTCGCGCCTGCGCCGGCGCCTGGAAGGGCGGGGGATCGCGCCCTTCTGCCCGCGGAAAGCCGACCCCGCCGTCTTCGAGCAGGATCTCGGCGTCGTCTACGACTGCGCGGGCCTCACCGCAGATTACGCCGCCCGCCCGTTCGACACCGTCGAGGCGCACGCCACCCTCGTCGCCCGGCTGGCCGAGCGGGCCAGGTTCGACCGCCTGATCGTCCTGTCGTCGACCCGGCTCTACGACTCCTCGTCGGCCGAGCTCGCCCACGAGGACGACGCGCTGATCCTGCGGCCGGCCGAGCCGCGGCACATCTACGATCTCTCGAAGGCGCTGGGCGAGAACGTCGCCCTCACCCAGACCGCCGGCCGAGGCGCCGTCGCGCGCCTCTCCA
>NZ_DATAGM010000033.1:0-1670 GCF_036263695.1 Phenylobacterium sp. | reverse complement strand
CCAAGCTGAACGGCAACATGAGCGGCGCGCCCATCCTGCTGCCCGCCCGCCACCTGCTGAACATCGCCCTGGCCGTCGGCATCGTGGCGCTGGTGGTGGTGCTGGTGATGAGCGGCGGCGATGCGCTCTGGGCCTTCTGGGGGATCTTTGCGCTGGCGCTGATCATCGGGATCACCCTGATCATCCCGATCGGCGGCGCCGACATGCCCGTCGTGGTCTCGATGCTGAACAGCTACTCGGGCTGGGCGGCGGCGGCCCTAGGCTTCACCCTCGAGAACATCACCCTGATCATCACGGGGGCGCTGGTCGGCTCCTCGGGCGCGATCCTGTCCTACATCATGTGCAAGGGGATGAACCGCAGCTTCGTCTCGGTGATCCTGGGCGGCTTCGGCGGCGAGACGGCGGCCGCCGGCGAAGGACGTGTCGAGACCCGGCCGGTGAAACAGGGCTCGGCCGACGATGCCGCCTTCATCATGAAGAACGCCTCCAAAGTGATCATCGTCCCCGGCTATGGCATGGCCGTGGCTCAGGCCCAGCACGCCCTGCGCGAGATGGGCGACCGGCTGAAGGAGGAGGGGGTGGACGTGGCCTACGCCATCCACCCGGTGGCCGGCCGCATGCCCGGGCACATGAACGTGCTGCTGGCAGAAGCCAGCGTGCCCTACGACGAGGTGTTCGAGCTGGAGGACATCAACTCCGAGTTCGCCACCGCCGACGTCGCCTTCGTCATCGGCGCCAACGACGTGACCAACCCGGCCGCCAAGACCGACCCGCAGTCGCCCATCTTCGGCATGCCCATCCTGGACGTGGAGAAGGCCCGCACCGTGCTGTTCGTGAAGCGCGGCATGGGCTCAGGCTATGCCGGTGTGGAGAACGAGCTCTTCTTCCGCGACAACACCATGATGCTGTTCGGAGACGCCAAGAAGATGGTCGAAGGCGTCCTCAAGGCGCTTTAACAAAGGCTGTAAAACTCGCCCTAGACGAGAGTCTACCGCCCAGCTTCGCATAACAAAATACGTAGGTGAGCGACTCAGCGCTTGCCTTGCCGCCCTGTTTCCGCCCAGAACAAAGTTAACGTGGCCCGGCCTAGACGGGTCCGACAGTTGAGCGCCGACCGCTTACACCTTTTCAGGTCGGCCCACTTGCTCGGTGGTGCGAAAAAGGGGTTCTCGTTGACTCAGCAAAGCTTGGCGGTTCAGGGCCGCACGCCGAACTGGATCGCCGATCTTGTCGTCGGGGGCACCGCAGCCCTCCTGGCCATCACCGTCGCCCAGGCCGCGCTCCCGGACGAGAGGCAGCGGCTTCCCAAGCTTAACCTGTCCCAGGCGACGACCGCCGCCCCGGCGGCGGCCCAGGCGCCCCAGCAGCCGCTGACGCCGCAGGGCGTGGTGTTCGGCGAGCCGGTGCCGGGCTACCCCGTGATCTCGCCGTTCGGCCTGCGCAAGCTGCCCTGGGAGGAGTACGGGCGCCTGCACCAGGGCGTCGACATCGCCGCCCCCGCCGGCCTGCCGGTGCAGGTCATCGCCGACGGTGTGGTGGTGCGCGCCGGCCAGGACGGCGCCTACGGACGGTTCGTGGAGGTGCGCCACGCCGACGGGCTTACCTCCTTCTACGCCCACCTGGGCGGCTTCTCGCCCAACTCGCGGGCGGGGATCGCGGTGAAGCGCGGG
>NZ_DATAGM010000032.1:0-5332 GCF_036263695.1 Phenylobacterium sp. | reverse complement strand
CGCCGCTCCGCTTCGCTCGCCTCCCGTACGGCCTTGAACTCCGATCCGGCCTTCCATTCGGGCCAGATGTCGCTGTCGGCCAGCCGCCGGCCAAGAGCGTAGAGCAGCTCGGCGTCCGCGGCGATCCCGTCGAAGCGCCAGTCGGGGGTCAGCTCGTCCGCCGGCTGGTGGTAGCGCTCGGCGGTGTAGGTGCGGCTCCAGGCCGAGCCCGCCGCCTTGCCGCCCTCCAGCAGCGTCTCGCCCGAGCCGAAGGAGATGGCCGGCACGCCGCGTTTGGCCAGCGGGAAGTGGTCGGAGCGGAAGAAGCTGCCCGCCTCGGGCCGGGGATCGGGGCTGTAGGTGCGCCCACGGCCCTTGGCGATGGCGATCAGCTCGTCGCGCAGGGTCACCGGCGCATCGCCCGAGGTGGTGAAGTCGCTGGCCGGCGGCAGGGGCTTGAGCGCATCCATGTTGATCACCCCGACGGTCTTGGCGAGCGGATAGACGGGCTTGAGAGCGTAGTACTCCGAGCCGATCAGCCCCTTCTCCTCGGCGGTCAGGGCCACGAACGCAACCGAGCGCGCCGGCGCGGGTCCGGTGGCGAAGGCGCGGGCGATCTCCAGCAGGGCGGCGATGCCGGTCCCGTTGTCCACCGCGCCGTTGTAGATCGCATCGCCCGTGGCGTCGGGCAGGGCGACGCCCAGGTGGTCCCAGTGACCGGTGTAGAGCACCACCTCGTCCGGGCGGGTCTTGCCGGGGACGAGGCCGATCACGTTGCGGCTGACCACCTGCTGGGCCTTCACGGGGAAGGCGATGGTCGCCTTGGCGTTCAGCGGCACCGGCCGGAAGTCGCGGCTCTGGGCGGCGCGCTTTAGCTGATCGAAGTCGTGGCCAGAGCGGCGCATCAGCTCGGCGGCGGCCTCGCGCTGGATCCAGCCCTCCAGCACCGGGTGGACCTCGCCCGGATTTTCCCGGATCACGTCGATTATGGTGTTGGTGTTGGAGTTCTTCACCGTCTCCCAGCCGTAGGAGGCCGGGGCGGTCTCGTGGATGACCAGCAGGCCGAGCGCGCCCTGGCGGGCGGCCTCCTCGTACTTGTAGGGCCAGCGGCCGTACCAGGTCATGGCCTTGCCGCCGAAGTCGCCCTGGCCGGTCTCGAAGTCCGGGTCGTTGACGAGCGCCAGCGCGATCTTGCCCTTCAGGTCGACACCCTTGAAGTCGTCCCAGTTCCGCTCCGGCGCGTGCACGCCGTAGCCGACGAAGACGATCGGCGCGTCCGTGACGTCGACGGCGGTGGTCAGCTGCGAGGCGCGCAGAGCGACCTCGCGGCCCTGCTCCCAGGCCAGGTTTCCGCCCGCGGCGACGCGGACGGACACCGGCCCGGAGATGTCGAACTGGGCCAGCGGCACGTCCTGGATCCAGGTCCGGGCGCCGTCCTTCAGCTCGCCGCCCGGCTTCAGCCCCGCGGATTTGAGCTGCGAGACGATGTAGTCGACGGTCTTGGTCTCGCCGGGCGTCGCGGGCGCGCGGCCCTCGAAGGCGTCGGAGGCGAGGGTCTCCACGTGCGCCTTCAGCCGGTCGGTCGAGACGGTCTGGGCGGCGGCGGACTGGGCGGCCAGGGCGAGGATCAGGGCTAGGGAAACTGAGCGCATGCCAAAGCCTGTAGGCGAGCCAGCCCCGCACGCCAAGCTTCGCCGCATGCTCCTGCCCCTGTGTCCCGCCAGGCACAGAATGAGTAAACGGATTTACAACGTATCGTTACTGTAATTTGCCTGAAGCCGCGGTGTGGTGGAGAACGGCGCCCTCATCGGGCGGACGCGCCCGAAGCCAAAGACGTAAGACAAGATGCGCCTTCCATCGCCTGCAGCCACGGCGGCTGCGCTGGCCGCGCTGGCCCTCACGGCCTGCGCCACGGGCCATCGCCAGCCCGAGGTCGCCCTCCCGGCCGCCTTCGAGGCGCCTGCGCCCGTGGCGGGCGCCGTGGAGCTCGACCGCTGGTGGACCGCCTTCGGCGACCCGCAGCTCACCGCGCTGATCGAAGGCGCCCTGGTGGAGGGATTCGACGCCCGCATCGCCGCCGCCCGCCTGGCCGAGGCCCGCGCGGTGCGCAGCAGCCAGCTCACCGCCTTCCTGCCGCAGGGCAATCTGACCGGCTCGGGCCGCCGGACCGAGACCGAGCAGCTGGAAGGCACGGCGGTGGACATCCCAGGCTTCTCCACCAGCGGGACCAGCGAGCAATACCAGGCGAACTTCAACGTCAGCTGGGAGATCGACCTGTTCGGGCGGATCTTCGCCGCGAACCGCGCCACCCGCGCCGACGTGGCCGCCGCCCGCTTCGCCTTCGAAGGCGCGCGGGCCAGCTTGGCCGCGGCGGTCGCCGACGCCTACTTCCAGGCCCGCGGCCTGGCGATCCAACTGGGTGAGGCCGAGGAGACCGCCCGAATCCAGCGCGAGCTCCTGGAGATCGCCCGCATCCGCGCCGAGCGCGGCCTCGGCGCGACGTCCGACGCCGACCGGGTGGCCGGCGACCTCGCCCAGGCCGAGAGCCAGGTGCAGGCGCTGCAGGGCGAGCTGCAGGCGGCCCGGCGCTCGCTGTTGGTGCTGGTGGGACGGGGGACCGACCCCCTGGCCGACCTGACCGTGCCGGCCAGCGTCGGCGAGGCGCCGCCTGCGCCGCGCACCCTGCCGGGCGAGCTGCTGGCCCGCCGCCCCGACGTGCGCGAGGCCGAGGCCCGCTTCCGGGGCCAGCTGGGCCGCAAGGACCTGGCCGCCAAGGCCTTCTTCCCGACCTTCACCCTGACGCCCGGCCTGGGGATCCAGCGCCAGGTGCAGCCGAGCTTCGAGTCCACCTCCTCGAGCTGGAGCATCGGCGCGGGCGTCACCATTCCGGTGCTGGACATCCCGCGCCTGCTGGCCGAGCTGCGCGCCCAGGACGCGCGCACCGAGCAGGCGGCGCTCACCTACGAGCGGGCGGTGCAGACCGCCTACGGCGAGGCCGAGAACGCCCTGGTTCGGCTCGACGCCGACCGCCGACGCGTGGCGCTGCTGACCGAGGGCGAGCGCCGGGCGCAGCGCGCCTACGAGGCGGCGCGGATCCGATATTCCAGAGGGCTGGGCGACCTGCAGACGGCGCTGTCGGCCGAGCAGGCATGGCGGGCGACCCGCTCGCAGCTCACCGCCGCCCAGGTGCAGGCGGTGCGCCGGGCGGTGCAGGCTTATCAGGCGGTCGGAGGCGGCTGGCCCGCGTCCACCGCCAGCGCCCCTGGGGGAGGGGGATGAGAATGCGATCCATCGTTCTGGCGGTAAGCCTGCTGGCCCTGGCCGCCTGCCACAGCCCTGAGGCGGCTGCGCCCAAGGCCGACGCCCAGGCCCGCGCCGTCAACGTGGTGACGGTCGAGCCGCGCGTGCTGGCCGGCACCCTCTCCGCCTCCGGCCCGCTGATCCCGCGGGAGGAGGCCGCCGTCGCGCCCGAGGTGACCGGCTACCGCGTCTCGCGCGTGCTGGTGGAGGAGGGCGCCTATGTGCGCCGGGGCCAGACCCTGGCCCAGCTCGACCCGGCGCTCATCGAGGCCCAGGTCGCCCAGCAGGCCGCCCAGGCGCAGCAGGCGCAGGTGCAGGCCGAGCGGGCCCAGGCCGAAGCCGCCCGCGTTCAAGGCCTCGACACGCAAGGCGTGCTCTCCAAGGAAGACGTGCAGGGCCGGCAGTTCGCCGCGAGAGCCGCCCGGGCAACCGCCGCCGCCCAGCAGGCGGCCCTGCGCGACCTGCGCACCCGCGCCGCCAAGCTGGCGGTCACCGCCCCGGTGGCGGGGCTGGTGCTGGAGCGCACCGTCCGGCCAGGCGACCTCGCCGCCGGCGGGGCGACACCCTGGTTCCGCATCGCCCGCGACGGCCAGATCGAGCTCGAGGCCCAGTTGGCCGAGGCCGACCTGGCCCGCGTCCGGGCCGGCCAGGCGGTGACGGTGGAGCTGACCGGCGGCGCCACCGTCCAGGGCACGATCCGGCTGATCGATCCGTCGATCAATCCGGAGACTCAACTGGGGGCCGTGCGCGTCAGCCTGCCGCCGCACCCGCAGGTGCGGTCCGGCGGCTTCGCCCGCGCCAACTTCGCCAGCGGCGTCAATCCGGTGCTCGCGGTGCCGGAGTCGGCGATCCGCTACGACGCCGACGGCGCCTCGGTGATGGTGGTCGGCGCGGACAACCGGGTCCGCCAGGTGGCGGTGAAGACCGGCGCCCGCGGCGGCGGCTTCGTCGAGCTGGTCAGCGGCCCCGCCGCGGGCTCGCGCGTGTTGCAGCGCGCCGCTTCGCTGGTTCTGCCGGGCGATGTGGTCAAACCGGTCCAGGCGGCCCCGGCCGCCGCGGCGCCCGCCGCCAAGGTGGCTTCCCAACCGGCGGCCAAGCGATGAATGACGTCCGCCAGCTGAAGATCTCCGCCTGGGCGATCCGCAATCCCCTGCCCGTCACGGTGCTGTTCATCGCGCTGCTGATCTGGGGCGTGTTCGCCTACCTGATGCTGCCCATCAAGAACTTCCCCAACGTGGAGTTCCCGGCGGTGTCGGTGACGGTGACCCAGCCGGGCGCGGCCCCCTCCGAAATGGAGAACCAGATCACCCGGCCGGTGGAGAACGCGGTCGCCAGCCTGCCGAACATCGAGGCCATCGCCTCGACCGTGTCGCAGGGCGTCTCCACGACGATGATCCAGTTCGAGCTCGGGCACGACCTGCAGCAGGCGACCGAGGACGTCCGCTCGCGCGTCGAGCAGGCGCGCACCGAGATGCCGAGCGGGATCGAGCCGCCGCTGGTCCAGCGCATCGAATTCGACGACCAGCCGATCATCACCTACGCCGTGCTCGCCGAGGGGATGAGCACGGCCGAGCTCTCCTGGTTCATCGACAACACCCTGGCCCGCGAACTTCAGAGCGTGCAGGGCGTCAGCCAGGTGCGGCGGGTCGGCGGCGTCGAGACCGAGATCAACGTGATCATGGATCCGGTGCGGATGGCGGCGCTGGGCGTCACCGCCGCGCAGGTGAACCAGGCCCTGTCCCAGGTCAGCGTCGACGCCTCCGGCGGGCGGGTGCAGGTGGGCGGGCGCGAGCAGAACGTGCGGGTGCTCGGCGCCGCCGTCACCGTCGACCAGATCCGCGAGCTGACGCTGCCGGCCCCTGGCGGCCGGATCGTCAGGCTGTCGGACGTAGCGGAGGTCGGCAACGGCGAGTCGGAGCCGCGGAGCCTAGCCCGCCTCGACAACCGCCCGGTGGTCGGCTTCCAGATCACCAAGACCAAGGAAGCCAGCGACGTCAAAGTCGAGGACCGCGTCGAGCGCAAGCTAGCTGAGCTGGAGGAGACCTATCCGAAC
>NZ_DATAGM010000031.1:0-2721 GCF_036263695.1 Phenylobacterium sp. | reverse complement strand
GCTCACCGCCAAGGTGCGCGACGACAACACCGACGAAGCTATCCGCGTGCTGGAAAGCTCCGGCGCGATCGATCTCGATCAGCGAGAGCAGGAATGGCGGGCCGCTGGCTGGAGCGGCGGCGCCGACCTGTCAGCAGACACGGGCGCCGCGGCTTACAACGACGGCTCTCAAACGCAGAGCTCCGGCTTCACCGGCCAGGCCCAACGGACCGAGACGCTGCAAGCTGGCGAAGAGGTTCGGGTGCCGATCACCGAGGAGCAGCTTCGCGTTGGAAAGCGTGAGGTGGAGCGTGGTGGCGTTCGGGTCCGCTCGTACGTGGTGGAGACGCCCGTCCACGAGCAGGTAGGCCTGCGCGAAGAGCATGTGAGCATCGAACGACACCCGGTCAATCAAACCGTCGGGCGGGGATCGGCGGACGAACTGTTCGAAGAGCGGTCGTTCGAAGTCACCGAGCGTGCAGAAGAAGCGGTCGTCGACAAGCAGGCGATTGTCCGCGAGGAGCTCACCGTCCGAAAGGATGTGGAGGAGCATGTCGAAAACATCGACGACACCGTTCGCCACACCGAAGTCGACGTCCAGGACGAGAGGTCCGCGCGGCGAGCGGGCGCGAACGATGACCTGGGAAGCCGCCGCGACTTCTAGCCAATGTTCTCCCGGGGGCGCTTACGCGCCTCCGGGGACTGTCGACCCGAGCCGCGCTAGCTAGCCCGCGGCCGATTTCCACTTCGCCAGCAGGTCGGCCTCACGCTCCGGCGTCAGGCCGGCGCGCAGCTTGGCCTGGCGGTCGGCCGGCAGGATGCGGAACCAGGCGAGGGTGTCGACGGCGGTGCTGGAGAGGGGGCGGAAGGTGAGGCCGCGGGCTAGGGCCTTCCTGATGTCGCGACGGGCGAAGCCGGCCATCTCGCCCTGGGCGGGGACCCAGACCGGCAGGTCGCTCCAGGGGGCGACGCCAGCGTCGGCGAGGAACTTGGCCGACACCCAGGTGAGCTTGACGTCCGACGGGATCGACGAGGCGATGGCCCCGAGCATCTCCTTCATCGTCAGCGGCTCGGCCGGGCCGGTGGCGTTGTAGGCGCCCGCCGCGCCCTGCTCGGCCATGCGGATCGTCCATTCGGCCAGGTCGCGGGCGTCGATGAACTGGACGGGATCGGCGCCGTCGCCGGGGGCCAGGACCTCGCCGCCGCGGGCGATGCGCACCGGCCAGTAGGTGAACCGGTCGGTGTCGTCGCCGGGGCCGACGATCAGGCCGGGGCGGATGATGGTCACGGCCCCGGCCCCGAACTGGCGCACCGCCTCGCGCTCACTGGCGGCCTTCAACGGCCCGTAGAGGGCGCCGCCGCTGGCCTGCAGCGTCTGCATAGTCTCGGCGAGCGGGTCCTTGCCCTCGTAGGGGGCGAGCGCGGCGCTCTCGTCGGCAGGCGCATCGTTCGCCGCGTAGGCCGACAGGGTGGAGATGAAGACGTAGCGCTTCACCTTCCCCTTCAGCGCCAGGCCGGCGTCGCGCACCCAGAACGGCAGGGTGGTGGGGTTATCGATGCAGACGTCCCACTCGCGGCCGGCCAGGGCCTTCAGGTCGCCTGTGTTGCGGTCGCCGGCCAGCTCCTCGACCTCCCCGGGCCAGTCCTGAGGCCGCCGTCCGCGGTTGAAGAGGGTGATCTTGTGGCCGCGCGAGAGGGCGTAGCGGACCTGGTGCGGGCCGGTGAAGCCGGTGCCGCCGAGGATCAGGATGCGCAGCGGCTTTACCGGCTCGGCCGCCACCGCCAGTCCAGGCAGCGCCAGTGCGCCCAGCTCCAGCAGTCTCCGACGCGTCGTGCTCATCGCCGCTCCTCAGATTGGCACCCACCGAAAACCAGCCCCGTTCGGGCCAAAAGCGCAAGCCGATAACTGCACCATGGGAACCGCAGCGGCCCCCGCCCCTTACCGGGATCTATATCAACCGAGATAAAGAATGACGGCGAGTGCACGGCCAGTTGTGGTGATCACCGGCGCGTCCAGTGGCGTTGGCCGAGCCACGGCCTTGGCCATGGCTGCGGACGGCTTCGATGTCGTGCTGACTGCCCGCCGCGCATCCATCCTGCAGGACGTCGCCGAACTCTGCCGGGAGCGCGGCGCTAGCGCGCTGGTCGTACCTGGGGACGTCAGCCGGGCCGAAGATCTGGCGGCAGTCACGGCGGCGGCGATAGATCGGTTCGGCGGCTTCGACGTGTGGGTAAGCAACGCAGGCGTGCTGCAGTTCGGCCGTATCGAGGAGACCCCCGCCGCCGCGATCGAGCGCGTGCTCTTTGTGAACATCGCGGGGACCATGTTCAGCGCGCAAGAGGCCATCCGCCACTTCAGAGCCCGTGGCCGCGGAGTGCTCATCAGCACCGCCTCAGTGCTCGGGGTCGTCGGCCAGCCGTTCGCCGCCGCCTACGTCGCCAGCAAATTTGCGATCCGCGGAATGAGCGAGAGCCTGCGCCAGGAAGTGCGGGACGTGCCCGGCATCCACGTCTGCACGGTGCTGTCCTCTGCCATCGACTCGCCGGTCTACAGTCGGGCCGCAAACTACATGGGCCGCGAGATGCGGCCGATCTGGTGGCTCTATCCGCCCGAGACCGTCGCGCGGACGATCGTTCGACTGGCGCGTAAGCCCAGACGCGAGGCGCTGGCGGGCCGCACTTTCGGCGCCGCGACCCTGATCGGCAAGACGCTGTCTCCCGGCCTCGCTGAGCGCTTCACCG
>NZ_DATAGM010000030.1:0-14746 GCF_036263695.1 Phenylobacterium sp. | reverse complement strand
CCGTCGAAGCCGAAGGCCGCGCCCTGGGCGCACTGCCGCTCCAGGCCTGCGTCGTCGTCGATGCCGTTGAACACCCCGTCGAGCACCACCACCCCGTGGGCCCGGGCGGCGGCGACCGCCAGCGACAGCGGGCCCAGCAGGGGCGCGCGCTCGGCGTCGAGCCGGCAGCGCATCTCCTTGGCCAGGTCGTTGGTTCCGATCACCCAAGCGGCCACGGCCGCGCCCCGGCCCGCAGCGGCGCCCAGGTCGTCGAGCCGGAACAGCGCCTGGCAGGTCTCGATCATGATCCAGAGCGGGCAAGCGCCGTCCAGCCCGATCGCGTAGGCGGCGATGTCGCCGGGCGTGGAGACCTTGGGCGCCAGCACCGCGTCCGGCCGGGCGGCGGCCGCGGCGGCCAGGTCGTCCTGGCCCCAGGGGGTGTCCAGGCCGTTGATCCGGATCACCACCTCCCGGTCGCCGAAGCCGCCGGCGCGCACCGCCTCGACCGCCTGGGTCCGGGCGGCCGCCTTGGCGTCGGGCGCGACGGCGTCCTCCAGGTCGAGGATGACCACGTCGCAGGGCAGCTCGCGCGCCTTCTCGAGGGCGCGGGCGTTGGCGGCCGGCATGTAGAGCGCGCTGCGGCGGGGCCTGGCGTGCGTCATCTTCGCGGGGTCCCTGTGATGGCTAAGGGTCCGTCTTAGCGGCTACAATGTCCTCATGACCACCCGCTACGATCCCGGCGCCCGCAACGTGCTCGGCGGCGAGCTGACGAGCTGCTCGACCGAGCCGATGACCGGCTTCTTCCGCAACGGCTGTTGCGAGACAGGCCCGGAGGATCTGGGCCTGCACACGGTCTGCGCGGTGATGACCGCCGACTTCCTGGCCTACTCCAAGGCGGCGGGCAACGATCTCTCCACGCCCCGCCCGGACCTGATGTTCGAGGGCCTGAAGCCCGGCGACCGCTGGTGCCTCTGCGCCCCGCGCTGGAAGGAAGCGCTCGACGCCGGCGCCGCGCCCAAGGTGGTGCTGGAGGCCACCCACGAGGAGACGCTCGCCATCGTGCCGCTCGGCATCCTCAAGGACCACGCGGTGGAGGCTTAGTCCCAGCCCCTCTCCCTCACCTCAACCCATACTCACGCTCGAGCGTGTAGCTCGAGCCCTGCGGCGACAGGCGGCTGGAATAGAGGCCGAAGCGGTCCACGTGGAAGGGGGGCGACTGGAGGAGGTTGTTGGCCTGGATCCATTGGGCCGCCTTGGCCGGGTCGGCGCGCCGCAGGTAGGCGAGGGTGACGTGCGGGCGGTAGCTGCGCTTCTCGGCCTTCAGGCCCGCCCGCCGGGCGGCCTGCTCGCAGCGGCCGGCGAGCTGTCTCAGGGCGGGGTTGTCGGCCACGCCGGCCCAGATGGCGTGGACCTCGGCGCCGTCGCCGAACGCGCCAGCGCCCTGAAGCTGCAGGTCCATGGGGGCGCCGACGGTGCGGGCGAGCTCGCCGTCCAGGTCGTCGGCGACGTCCTCCTTCACCTCGCCGAAGAAGCGCAGGGTGATATGCAGGGCTTCGGGCGGGCGCCAGCGCGCCCCGTCGAGACCGGTCTGGCGGCGGACGAGGCCCTCGGCGATCGTGGGCGGGATCGCCACTGCGGCGAACAGGCGAACCATCAGGGTTCAGGCTTACCGCGCCGACAGCCCCCGCGCCACCAGCGGCGCGAGCCGGCGGGCGATCACCGCCACCCCTTGCGCGTTCGGGTGGATGCCGTCCGGCTGGTTGAGGTTGGGGTTCAGCGAGATCCCGGACAGCATGTCCGGCAGGAACAGCACGCCGTGGGCCTTGGCCACCTTGGCGAAGGCGCCGTTGAAGGCTCGCGCGTAGCCGCCGCCGAGGATCGGCGGGACCTGCACGCCGGCCAGCACCACCTTAACCCCGCGGGCCTTCAGCCGGCGCACGATCCGGTCGAGGTTGGCCTGCACCTGCGACGGGTCTGTCCCGGTGAGCAGGTCATTGCCGCCGAGCGCCACGACGCAGAGCTCGACGTCCTTCGGCACGGCGCGGTCGACGCGGGCGGCGCCGCCGGCGGTGGTGTCGCCAGAGCGGCCGGCGCCGATCACCTTGGCCGGCACGCCCATCCGGGCGAGTTCGGCCTGCAGCCGGGCCGGCAACGCCTGGCTGGCCGGAAGCCCGTATCCGGAGGCGATCGAATCACCCAGCAGGGCGACCCGCCGGGCGGGCGCGCCGAGGGCCGGGCCGGCCAGGGCGGCGAGCCCGGCCGCGATCAGCGCGCGCCGGGACAGTGCGGTGACGTCTTTGGAGTGCATCGCCGTCGGATGTAGGAATTGGCGGCGCGTTTCCAATGACTTGTTCTTAACGATTGCAGCTACTCTGCTGCTGCTCAAAGGAACCGGCCACTGACGCAGGCTTTATCCGCAAGGCCTTGCCTGTAACGGGCCGGACCACGATATTGTGGACGTGTCCAATCCGGACGAACTGAACAAAAGGGCTAAGCCTCTCATGAGCGACTTCAACCGCGGCTACGCGCGCACGGTCCCTGCGGACCGGGCCGACATGTCGGTGGACGCGGGACTGCGCAGCTTCATGCTCGGCGTCTACAACAAAGTGGCGCTGGGCCTCGTCCTCTCCGGCGCCCTGGCCTACGTGACCAGCTCCGTGGCGCCCGTGCGCGACATGCTGTTCCAGGTCACTGCGGACGGCCGTTTCGCCGGCTACACCCTGCCGGGCATGGTGGTGGTGTTCTCGCCGCTGGTGCTGCTGCTGGTGTCGGGCTTCGCCATGCGCAACCCGACCGCCAAGTCGACCAGCCTGCTCTACTGGGTGATCGTGTCCCTGATGGGCGCCTCGCTCGGCGTGCTGGGCCTGGTTTACACCGGCACCTCGCTGGTTTCGACCTTTCTGATCACCGCGACCGCCTTCGGCGCGCTGAGCCTCTTCGGCTACACGACCAAGAAGGACCTGACCGGCTTCGGCAGCTTCCTGATCGTCGGTCTGTTCGGCCTGATCATCGCCTCGGTGGTGAACATCTTCCTGCAAAACAGCGTGATGGCCTTCATCATCAGCCTGGTGGGCGTGTTCATCTTCGCGGGCCTGATCGCCTTCGACACCCAGCGGCTGAAGATGACCTACTACCAGCTGGCCGGCGATCATGAGGCGATGGGCGTGGCGACCAGCTACGGCGCGCTCAGCCTCTACATCAACTTCATCAACCTCTTCCAATTCCTGCTCAGCATCTTCGGCGACCGCCGCTAGACCTGACGCCAGGACGTAAGTCCGAAGCCCCGGCGGAGCGATCCGCCGGGGCTTTTCATTGTCCGCTCATCGCCGCGAAGGTCGGGATCCACGCTTGTCTGGGCCCCGCCTTCGCGGGATGAGCGGGAGAAGGCCCCCCGCTACTCGACCACCTTGAACCGCCCCTTGTCGAAGAAGCGGAGCACCTGGTCGAGCTCGTGGCCGCGGCGCAGGACCATGCCGCCTTCGCCCATCACCGCCCACTGGCCCTGCCGGCGGGCCAGCGCCGGGCGTTTCTCGATGCGGTAGACCGGGGCCTCTGAGGCTCTGCGGAAGACCGAGAAGACGGCCGCTTCGGCCCCGCCGCCGATGGCGTAGTCGCGCCACTCGCCGGCGGCGACCATTCGGCCGTAGAGCCTCAGGATGCGGTCCAGTTCGCGGCGGTCGAAGAAGACGTGCCGGCCGCCGCGGGCCGCTATGGGTGGGTCAAACGCCATAAAAACCTTAGCCTCATCGGGAGCTTGCCTGAAAAGGGCCGGGCTGCAAACAGGGACGTGGTGTGGAACGGGGACGAGAACAACCGGCGCCACCCGCCAAGAAAAGACCTTATTTCGGTCCAGTCCGCGCCCGGTTGCCCCCCGATAAGGTGACCATCGGTTGGTCGGAACCTTGCTGGTCCCGGATCCTGAACAGCCCCCCCAGCCCCCCTGGATCGCGGGCTTCGATCAACCGATACTGAATAAGAATCCCCTCCCAGAGCCGCCCGGCGCCCGAATCGCCGGGCGGCTTGCTGTTTGGGGCAGCGTTCGACGCTCAGCGCACCTGCGGGGACGCGGCGCGGCGCTCGGGGGCGACGGTGACCTCCACGGGGCGACCGGCCCGAATAACCCGCAGCTGCAGGCGGGCGCCGGCTTCGGAGCCGCTCACCCGGCGGATCACGTCGGCGGCCTCGTTCACCGTCTCCCCATCCACCTGCACGACCACGTCGCCGGGCCGAAGGCCTGCGTTGGCCGCCGGCCCGCCAGGGACCAGGCTGGCGATCACCGCCCCGCCGTCGGGCGCCCCCAGCGCCTGGGCCTGGGCCGGATTGAGGTCGCCGATGCCGGCGCCGATGAAGCCGCGCTCCACACGGCCGGTGCGGATCAGCTGCTCGGTCACCTGACGGGCCAGGGCGGCGGGGATAGCGAACCCGATGCCGACGTTGGCGCCGGTCGGCGAGAAGATGGCGCTGTTCACCCCCACCACCTCGCCCCGGGCGTTGAAGGTCGGCCCGCCGGAGTTGCCCTGGTTGATCGGCGCGTCCAGCTGCACGAAGTCCACATAGGCCGAGCCGATGTTGCGCCCGTAGGCCGAGACGATGCCGCTGGTGGCGGTGGTGCCCAGGCCGAACGGATTGCCGATGGCGATCACCGCCTCGCCGACCCGCGGGTTGGCGGCGCGCGAGAAGCTGACGAACGGGAAGTCGCGGCCCTCCGCCTTCAGCACGGCCAGATCAGTCGCCGGGTCGCGGCCGACGACCCGCGCCCGCAGCTTGCGCTCGTCGGTGGTCACCACGACGACGTCCTGGGCCTCGCCCACCACGTGGTCGTTGGTGACGATGTGGCCCTCGGCGGAGATGAAGAAGCCCGAGCCCGACGACATCGAGCGCACCGGCGGCCGGCGCTCCAGCACCCGGCCGAAGGGAGTGTCGTAGATCACCGCCGGCGGGGTCTCCACGGCCACGGCGTAGATCGAAACGACCGCCGGGGAGACGCGCTCGTAGACCTCGGGAAAGGAGGCCGGCGCCAGGGCCGGCGCGTTGGTCGCGTTGCTTGGCGCGTCGGCCTGCGGCAGCTGCGTCTGCGCGGGCCGTTCGCACGCCGCCAGCACCAGAAGGCCCATCAGGGCCCCGCCCGATCGCTTCATCTCGCCATCCTCAGGTTCGCCCCCTGACTGAACGCCGAGCGGTGGGCCTCAAGGCTTTTCGGCCGCCGCCAGGATGCGGCCGCCCTTGGCGCCCTGGACCAGCAGCACCGTCTTCAGCCCCTCTTCGGCCCGCGTCCGGATCCGGTAGGCCGTGGGCCGGCCGCGCCACACGCCCAGCCGGACGATCTCGCGCACCACGTTGCGGTGGCTGACCTTCTTGCCGCGGTTGTCGCCGGCCTTGACCTCCACCAGCTGCTCGCGCGGGTCGTAGCGCACCAGCCAGACCTCGGCGCCGCCCCTGGGCGGGCGACCGGAGCCGACGTCCACCCGGCGCTCGCCAATGAACTTGACGTCGGGCGGATCGCGGGGCGACCGCGCCGCCTCGGCGATCAGGCTCTCCACCCGCTCGGTCTGCACGCCCGGCGCCTGCTTGCGCCCGTCCACCACCACCTGCGGGGTGTAGGGCTCGTCCAACTCCAGGCGGTCCACATAGGCGCGTTGGCGCTCTGCGAACTCCGCCTTGGCGAAGGTGTCGCTCCAGCCGGTGTAGTCCCAGTAGTCGACCGAATAGGTGAGAGGCAGGACGCCCTTGCGCGCGGCGAGGTCGCCGACGAAGTCGTTGGCGGTCCCGCAGGCCTGACAGCCCTGGGCGGTGAACAGCTCGACCACGACCGGCGGCTTGGCGGCCCAGGCGAGGGCGGGAAGGGCCAGCCAGAGCAGGGAAATAAGCGCAGCTTTACGCATGTGCGCGGCAATTAAGCGGAAGAGCGCCCGCTTGGTATCTCAACAAGGTGTGACCGGCCCCCTGCACTGCGGGCAAGGGGCCGGCCGCCACTTAGGCCGCCTGCCGCGCCAGGTTGCGCAGCACGTAGTTCAGAACGCCGCCGTTCTTGAAGTACTCGAGCTCGGTCGGCGTATCGATGCGGCAGCGAACCGGGAAGCGGGCGATGCGGCCATCGGAGGCGCGGTACATCTCGATCGTCAGCTGCTTGCGGGGCGACAGGTCCTGCAGGCCGCGGATGGTGACGATCTCCTCGCCGGTCAGGCCGAGCTTGTGCCAGCCCTCGTGCAGGAACTGCAGCGGCAGCACGCCCATGCCGACCAGGTTCGAGCGGTGGATGCGCTCGAAGCTCTCGGCGATCACCGCCCGCACGCCCAGCAGCTTGGTGCCCTTGGCCGCCCAGTCGCGCGAGGAGCCGGTGCCGTATTCCTTGCCCGCGAACACCACCAGCGGCCGGCCTTCGGCCTGGTAGCGCATGGCCGCGTCGTAGATCGACATCACCTCGCCGGACGGGAAGTGCTTGGTCACCCCGCCTTCGATCTCCGGGGTGATCTTGTTGCGGATGCGGATGTTGGCGAAGGTGCCCCGCATCATCACCTCGTGGTTGCCGCGGCGGGCGCCGTAGGAGTTGAACTCCGACTGCGGAACCTGGTGCATGCGCAGGTACTCGCCGGCCGGACCGCTGGCCTTGATCGAGCCGGCCGGGCTGATGTGGTCGGTGGTGATCGAGTCGCCGAACACGCCCAGCACGCGGGCCTCGACGATGTCGACGACCGCCTCCGGCTCCATCTTCATGTTCTGGAAGTAGGGCGGGTTCTGCACATAGGTGGAGCCCATGTCCCAGGCGTAGGTCTGGCCGCCGGCCACCTTGATGCCCTGCCAGTTCTTGTCGCCCTTGAAGACGTCGCCGTAGCGGGTGGCGAACATCTTGCCGGTGACGTGCTTGCGCTGCAGCGTGGCGATCTCTTCGTTGGTCGGCCAGATGTCCTTCAGGTAGACCGGCTGGCCGTCCTTGCCCTCGCCGAGCGGCTCGGAGTCCATGTCCTTCAGCATCGTGCCGGCCAGCGCATAGGCGACCACCAGCGGCGGGCTGGCCAGGTAGTTGGCGCGCACGTCCGGGTTCACCCGGCCTTCGAAGTTGCGGTTGCCCGAAAGCACGGAGACCGCCACCAGGTCGTTCTTCTGGACCGTCTCGCTGATCGCGTCGGGCAGCGGGCCCGAGTTGCCGATGCAGGTCGTGCAGCCGTAGCCCACCAGGTTGAAGCCAAGGGCGTCCAGGTGCTTGGTCAGGCCAGCGGCCTTCAGATAGTCGGTGACCACCTGGGAGCCGGGGGCCAGCGAGGTCTTCACCCAGGGCTTCACCTGCAGGCCCTTCTCGACGGCCTTCTTGGCCACCAGCCCGGCGGCGATGAGCACGCTGGGATTGGAGGTGTTGGTGCAGGAGGTGATGGCGGCGATCACCACGTCGCCGTTGCCCAGGTCGAAGTTCTCACCGGCGACCGGGAAGCGCTCGGTGTAGTCCGGCTTGTTGAACTCGCCGGTCAGCGCGGTGCGGAATTCGGACGCGGCGTCGGTCAGCACCACCCGGTCCTGCGGCCGCTTCGGACCGGCCAGCGAGGGGCGCAGGTCGGTCAGGTCGAGCTGCAGGGTGTCGGAGAACACCGGATCCGGATCGGTCGGGTCGCGCCACAGGCCCTGCGCCTTCGCGTAGGCCTCGACCAGGGCGACGCGCTCGGGCGCGCGGCCCGTGGCGGCCAGGTAGTCGATGGTCGCCTTGGTGATCGGGAAGAAGCCGCAGGTGGCGCCGTACTCGGGGGCCATGTTGGCGATGGTCGCCTGATCCTCGAGGGTCAGGTTGGCCAGGCCGGGGCCGTAGAATTCGACGAACTTGCCGACCACGCCCTTCTTGCGGAGCATCTGGGTGACGGTCAGCACCAGGTCGGTGGCGGTCGCGCCCTGCGGCATGGCGCCGTCCAGGCGGAAGCCGATGACTTCCGGGATCAGCATCGGGATCGGCTGGCCCAGCATGGCCGCCTCGGCCTCGATGCCACCGACGCCCCAGCCCAGCACCGCCAGGCCGTTGACCATGGTGGTGTGGCTGTCGGTGCCGACCACGGTGTCCGGATAGGCGAGGACCTGGCCGTCCACTTCCCCGGTCCAGACGGTCTGGGCCAGGTATTCCAGGTTCACCTGGTGGCAGATGCCGGTGCCGGGGGGCACGACGCGGAAGTTGTTGAAGGCCGAGGAGCCCCAGCGCAGGAAGCGGTAGCGCTCCATGTTGCGCTCGTACTCGCGCTTCACGTTCTCATCGAACGACTTGGGCGTACCGAAGTTGTCGACCATCACCGAGTGGTCGATGACCAGGTCCACCGGGCTCAGCGGATTGATCTTCTCGGGGTTGGCGCCCAGCTGGGTCATGGCGTCGCGCATCGCGGCGAGGTCCACGACGGCCGGCACGCCGGTGAAGTCCTGCATCAGCACGCGGGCCGGCCGGAAGCTGATCTCGTGCTCGACCGCCCCCTTGTTCTCCAGCCAGGCGGCGACCGCTTTCAGGTCTTCGGAGGAGACGGTGAGGCCGTCCTCGTTACGCAGCAGGTTCTCGAGGAGAACCTTCATCGACATAGGCAGATTGGAGATGCCGGCGAGGCCGGCCTCTTCCGCAGCGCGCAGGCTGTAGTAGACATAGGTCTTATCGCCCACCACGAGTTCGCGGCGGGTGTTCAGGCTGTCGGTCGACGCCATTAGGAATCCTTTCTCTGTCCCCGGCCGTCCACGCACCCGCAAAAGGATCGCGCGCTAGAAGCGGACACACAGCGTTCGCATCTGCGCGGCGTTGGCCCTTAGGGGGCGCCACGGCCGCGCGCTTCATAGACCCGGGCGTCGAGCGCGTCCATGCGGCGGATGCCGAAGCCTGCGCCTCCCCCTGCGGCGCACAGGCGGCCGCGCGCACATGATCGACACCCTGACCGTCGAGGACCTCGCGGTGCGGCGCGGCGAGCGGCTGCTGTTCAGCGGCCTTGGCCTGACGCTGTCGGCGGGCGAGGCGGTGGCGCTGGTCGGGCGCAACGGGTCGGGCAAGACCAGCCTGTTGCGGGCGGTCGCCGGGCTGGTGCGGCCGGACGCCGGGCGGATCGGCTTCGGCGACGTCGACCCGCGTGACGCCAGAGCGGACGGCGTCCACCTGTTGGGCCACCAGGATGGGCTCAAGCCCGCTCGCACGGGCGCCGAGGAACTGGCCTTCTGGAGCCGCTGGATGGGCGGGTCGGAGGCCCTGATGCAGGCCGCCGCCGAGCGGCTGTCGCTGAAGCCGCTGCTGGAGCTGGAGGTGCGCCGCCTGTCGGCCGGCCAGCGGCGCAGGGTGGCGCTGGCGAGGCTGCTGGCCGCCCCCCGGCCGCTGTGGCTGCTCGACGAGCCGCTCAGTCCGCTGGATGCGGAATGGCGTTCCAGGTTCGCCGAACTGATGGCCGAGCACCTGGCCGGCGGGGGCCTGATCCTGGCCGCGGTGCACGATCCGCTGCCGGGCGCCAGCCGCACGCTGGAGATCCCGGCGTGAGCCTTTCGGCCCTGTTCCGGCGCGAAATCTCCCTGGCCTGGGGGCGGGGCGGAGGACCGCTGGTCGCCGTCGGCTTCTACGCGGGGGCGGCGACCCTGCTGCCCCTATCAATCGGCCCCGACGCCGAGCGGCTGGGCGCCGTCGCAGTCGGCGCCGCCTGGGTGGCGCTGGCGCTGGCCAGCCTGCTCTCACTCGAGCGCCTGTTCGAGCGGGACTACGAGGACGGGGCGCTGGACCTGCTGGTGCTCGGCCGTCCACCGCTGGAACTGGCCTGCGCCGTGAAATGCCTGGGCCAGTGGATCGCCGCCGGCGTGCCGCTGGCGCTGGCCGCTCCGGTGTTCTCCATCGCCCTGGGCGCGGACCCGCGGCTGAGCGGGCTGATCCTGGCCTGCGCCCTAACCGGCGGCCTGGCCTTCGCCTTCGTCGGCGGGGTCGGTGCAACCCTCAGCCTCGGAGCGCGCCGTGGGGGCCTGCTCACCGCGGTGATCGTCCTGCCGCTGTTCGTGCCGCCGGTGATCTTCGGCGGCGGAGCGCTGGAGGCGTTCGGCGGCGGCCTCCCGTGGCGCGGCGGCTTTGCGCTGATGTGCGCCTATGCGGCCGGCGCCGTGGCGCTGGGGCCGCTGGCGATGGCGGCCGCCTGCCGCAATGCCCTGTCATAACGCGCCGTAGCGCGGCGTCCCAGCAGAAGGCGTTCGACCCCATGGCCCAGTAGCGCGGCGGGCGCGGAAAGCACGGCGGATGCGGGCCGGGCGGGCATAGGCGGCCACGGCGGTCCCGCGGCCGGCTGACGCTTGCCGCAAAAGGCGCCGGGGTCTAAGCCCGCGGCATGATCCCGGCGCCGGCCTTCCTGTCCAATCCCGAGAGGTTCATGGCCTTCTCGCGCTGGGCCGCGCCGCTGTTCGGGGCGATCGCCGTGGCGCTGGCCGCGGCCGGTCTGTGGCTCGCCTTCACCGCGCCCGAGGACTACCAGCAGGGCGACACGGTGCGGATCATGTTCATCCACGTGCCGGCGGCCTGGATGAGCATGTTCGTCTACGCCTGCCTGGGCGTGGCCAGCTTCCTGTCCCTGATTTTCCGTCACGCCCTGGCGGACGCCGCCGCCCGCTCCGCCGCCCCGCTGGGCGCGGCCTTCACCCTGGTGACCCTGGTCACCGGCGCCCTGTGGGGCAAGCCGATGTGGGGGACCTGGTGGGTGTGGGACGCCCGGCTGACCTCGGTGCTGGTGCTGTTCCTGCTCTACCTGGCCTACATGGCCCTGCGCTCGTCGATCGACGATGAGGCCAAGGGCGCGCGGGCCGCGGCGATCCTGGCGCTGGCCGGGCTGATCAACCTGCCGATCATCCACTACTCGGTGGAATGGTGGAATTCGCTGCACCAGGGCGCATCGGTGTTCCGCGAGGGCGGGCCGGCCATGCCGCCGGTGTTCTGGGTGCCGATCATCCTGATGGCGCTGGCCTATCTTGCGGCGTTCGGCTCCCTGTGGCTGGTGCGGATCCGCGCCGAGGTGTGGCGCCGGCGGGCCGAGGCTGCGGCCCTGCGGGCGGCGCGGGCGTAAGGCGGATGCCCGACTTCGACGCTGGAAAGTACGCGCCCTACGTCTGGCCGGCCTTCGCCGTGACCGCGGCGGTGTTCGCCTGGATGGTGGTCTCCAGCCTCGCCCAGGCGCGCCGCTGGCGCCGCCGGGCGGAGCAGCGCAAGGAGCAGACCCCTTGAACCGCTGGCTCGCCGCCCTGCCGCTAGTCGCGCTGGTGGCGCTCGGGCTGCTGTTCGGCCTCTATGCGCTGAACCGCAACCCGGAGGTCCAGCCCAAGGCCCTGGTCGGCAAGCCCGTGCCCGACGTGGTGCTGGCGAGCCTCGAAGACGGGCGGGAGGTGAGGGTGCGCGAGGCGCTGAAGGGCGGGCCTGTGCTGGTCAACTTCTTCGCCTCCTGGTGCGCCCCCTGCGAGATCGAGCACCCGGTGCTGATGGACCTGCAGCGCCGCCAGGTGAGGGTGATCGGCATCGCCTACAAGGATGCCCCGGAGAACACCCAGGCCTTCCTGACCCGGCTGGGGGACCCGTTCTCGGCCAAGCTGGTGGACCGGGACGGGCGGGCCGGGATCGAGTTCGGCGTCACCGGCGTGCCGGAGACCTATCTGATCGGCGCCGACGGCATGATCCTCGACAAGCACACCGGCCCGCTGACCGACGCGGACGCCGCCCGGCTGATCGCCAAGACCGGCCGTTAACCTTTCGGCAAGCGGGCGCGGGCAGGGTCCGAGAAGGTCCTGTTAACCATAGCGCCCCGCCCGTGACAGCCGTCCGTCCGCCCGTTCCGCACGCGCCCCAGCCGGGGAGCGCCCCCGCCAGCCAGGCGCGCACCGCGGCTCAGCGGGCGTTCTTCGAGGCGGCGCTCGGCAAGGCCGCCGCGGCCCAGGCGCCGACCGCGCCGGTCAGGCCCGCGCCCGTCCAGCCCGCCGCCGTCGCCGCGCCCGCTGCGCCGGCCGAGCCCCCGCGCAAGATCCTGCGCCCCGGCTCCCTCCTCGACATCAAGGTCTGACCCCTTCCTCCCCCCATGAGGGAGAGGAAGGCGGATCACTCCGCCGGCGCTTCCAGCGCGGGATCGTCGGCCAGTTCCAGGAGGTAGCGGCCGTATTCGCTCTTGGCCATGGCCTCGCCGAGGGCGCGGAGTTGGTCGCGGTTGATCCAGCGGTTGTAGAAGGCGATCTCCTCCAGGCAACCGATGCGCAGGCCCTGGCGCTGCTCGAAGGTCCGGATCAGCTCGCCGGCCTGGATCAGGCTGTCATGGGTGCCGGCGTCCTCCCAGGCGAAGCCGCGGCCCAGCAGCTCCACGTGCAGCTCGCCGGCGTCCAGGTAGATCTGGTTGAGGGCGGTGATCTCCAGCTCGCCGCGGGCCGAGCGGGTCAGGGTGTGGGCGAACTGACTGGCCCGGCCGTCGTAGAAGTAGAGGCCGGTGACCGCGTAGTTGGACTTCGGCCTGGCCGGCTTCTCCTCGATGCTGACCGCGCGCCCGCCGGTGCCGAGCTCGACCACGCCGTAGCGTTCCGGGTCGTGCACCGGGTAGGCGAACACCGTCGCGCCCTGCTCGCGGGCGGCGGCCGAGCGCAGCATCTGCCCGAAGTTCTGTCCGAAGAAGATGTTGTCGCCGAGGATCATCACGCTCGGCTCGCCGGCGATGAACTGTTCGCCCAGGATGTAGGCTTCCGCCAGGCCTCCGGGCGTCGGCTGGACCACGTATTCGAACTTCACGCCCAGGTGCGAGCCGTCGCCGAGCAGGCGTTTGAAGCCGGCCTGGTCCTCGGGCGTGGTGATGATCAGCATCTCGCGCACGCCCGCCAGCATCAGCACCGAGATCGGATAGTAGACCATCGGCTTGTCGTAGACCGGCAGCAGCTGCTTGGAGACGGCGAGGGTCAGCGGGTGCAGCCGGGTGCCGGAGCCTCCGGCCAGGACGATGCCGCGCCTCATGCCGCGTCCCGCGTGGCCGGCAGGGCCGCCACCGCCTCGGCCAGCGGTTCGCGCCAGTGGCGGGGCGTCACGCCGAACACTTCGGCGAGCCGCCTGCAGTCGAGCTCGGCGTTGAGGGCCCGGCGGGCGGGCAGGTTGAGCGCGCTGGTCGGGACCGGCTCCATGGGCGGCGCCGGCCGGCCGGGCCAGGCCAGCTCGAAGATCGCTCTGGCCATCTCCACGCGCGTGGCCACGCCCTGGTTGGCGAAGTGCAGCAGTCCCCATTCGCGCGCGCCGCCCGGCGCGGCGGCGAGGCGCCGGGCCTGGGCCAGCACGAAGGCGGCGACGTCGGCGCTGGCGGTCGGCCGGGCGCGCTGGTCGTCCACCACCTTCAGCACCGGCTGGCTGGCGGCGAGCCGCAACATCAGCTGCAGGAAGTTCTGCCCGAAGGCGGAGAACAGCCAGGAGACGCGGATGACCAGCGAACGGTCGTGCAGCTGCAGCACCGCATCCTCTCCGGCCAGCTTGGAGGCGCCGTAGACCATCAGCGGACCCACCGGATCCGTCTCGACATAGGCGCCCGCCTTGGCGCCGGAGAACACCATGTCGGTGGAGATGTGGACGAGCGGGGTGTTGCGCGCCCTGCAGGCCCTCGCCATCGCCGCCGGCGCGCGGCCATTGATGGCGTAGGCCAGGTCCGGCTCGCTCTCCGCCCTGTCGACGGCGGTGTAGGCGGCGGCATTGAGGACGAGGTCGATGTCGCCCGCCTCGCCGATGGCGCGGGCCACCGCGTCGGCGTCGACCAGGTCGACCTCGGCGCGGGAGAGGGCGATCACCTCCACCTCGCCGCCGGCGCGGGCCAGGACCTCGCGCGACAGCTGCCCGGTGGCGCCGAACTGCAGGATCTTCAGGCTCATGCCCGCAGAAGGCCCAGGCGCTCTGAGGTGAAGCCGCGGTCGCGGATCGCCTGCACCCAGTCCCAGTTGTCCACGTACCAGCGGACCGTCTCCTCCAGGCCCGCCTCGAGGCTGTGGCGCGGCGCCCAGCCGAGTTCGCCCATGATCTTCGAGGCGTCGATCGCGTACCGGTAGTCGTGGCCCGGCCGGTCGGCGACGTAGGCGATCTTCTCAGCGTGCGGCCGGTTCCCTGGCGCGTGCTTGTCGAGGTAGGCGCAGAGCAGCTTCACCACCTCGATGTTGCGCACGCACGCGTTGCCGCCGATGGCGTAGGTCTCGCCGAGCCGGCCCTTGCCCAGGACAGTCAGCAGAGCCTCGGCGTGGTCCTCCACGTGCAGCCAGTCGCGGGACTGCAGGCCCTGGCCGTAGACCGGGATCTCGCGCCCCTCCATCGCCCGGGAGATCACCGTCGGGATCAGCTTCTCGGGAAATTGGAACGGGCCGTAGTTGTTCGAGCAGTTGGTCAGCACCACGGGCATGCCGTAGGTCCGGCCCCAGGCGCGGACCAGGTGGTCGGCGCCGGCCTTGCTGGCCGAATAGGGCGACTTGGGATCGTACGGCGTCTCCTCGGTGAAGGCGCCCTCGTCGCCGAGCTCGCCGAACACCTCGTCGGTGGAGACGTGGTGGAAGCGGAAGGCGTCCTTGGCCTCGCCGGTCAGCCCGTTCCAATGGGCGCGGGCGGCCTCCAGCAGCACGGCGGTGCCCATCACGTTGGCGCGGACGAAGTCGAGCGGGTTCTCGATGGCTCGGTCGTTGTGGGTCTCGGCGGCCAGGTGCATCACCGCGTCCGGCCGGTGGCGGGCGAAGATGGCGCGCAGGGCGGCGGCGTCGGCGATGTCCGCCTGCTCGAAGGCGTAGGCCCCGCTGCCCTCGACGGCGGCGACGTTGGCCA
>NZ_DATAGM010000029.1:0-10810 GCF_036263695.1 Phenylobacterium sp. | reverse complement strand
CTTCATGGGGAGGGAAGATCACTTCCCGCCGCGCACCTGCACGGCCACCCAGGGGAAGTCGCTGAACACGCCATCGACGCCCGCTGAGTACAAGGCCCGCAGCAGGCTGTGGACGTCGCCGTAGGCGTCGGGCGCCGTTCCGCGCTGCAGCGAGGCCGGCAGAAAGTGGTTCTCGGCGCGCACAGTCCAGGCGTGGACCTGCAGGCCGGCGGCGTGGGCGTTCCCGACCAGCGGGGTTGGGGGGCCGAGGGCGCCGTCGTCCAGCTTCAGCACCAGCGGCAGCTCGACCCCGATCCCGTCGGCGTAGGCCTTGATCCCCTTGAGCCCGGCGGGCGTAAGCATGTCGGCGTAGCGGCCGCCCTTCTGGTCGGCCGGTCCGCCCTCCGCGGCGATCAGCTGGACGCGGCGCACCGGCGAGAGGCGGCGGAACCGCCGCAGCGCCTCGGGCTCGAAGCTCTGCACGAACACCGGCGAGCTGCGCGAATCCAGGCTCTGGGTCTTCAGGGCCGCCGCCAGCCGCGGCTCGAGGGCGAGACCGATCGAGCGGAAGTAGCTCGGGTGCTTCATCTCCGGATAAACGCCGATGGTGCGCCTGGCCTTGGCGCTCTCGGTGCGCGCCAGCTCGACGATCTGGTGGAAGGTCGGGATCGCCTCGTTGCCGTCGTACTTGGTGTTGGCCGGGCGGATGTTCGGCAGCCGCTCGCGGGCCCGCAGGGTCTTCAGCTCGGCCAGGGTGAAGTCCTCGACGAACCAGCCCTCGACGGGCTTGCCGTCGATGGTCTTGGTCTTCTTCCGGCGGGCGAAGTTCGGCTTGGAGCCGACGTCGGTCGTGGCCGAGATCTCGTTCTCGTGCCGGGCGACCAGGATGCCGTCCTTGGTCACCACCAGGTCGGGCTCGATGTAGTCGGCGCCCTGCTGAATGGCGAGCAGGTAGCAGGAGAGGGTGTGTTCCGGCAGCTGGCCGCTGGCTCCGCGATGGGCGATGACCAGGGGGCGCTTGCCCGTGACCTGACCGCGCGCCGGCAGCGCGGCCGCGGCGAGACCCGCCGCGGCGAGCGCGCGGCGCGTCAGGCTCGTCATGCGGCGGCCTTCAGCCGGTCGAGCAGCAGCGGGTGGATGTCCAGATTGGCGGCGCAGACGCTGCCCTTGGCCAGCACGTCCTCGCCGCCGTCGGCGTCCGTCACCTTGCCGCCGGCTTCGGTGATCAGCAGGATCCCGGCGGCCAGATCCCAGGGCTTCAGGTCCCGCTCCCAGTAGCCGTCGAACCGGCCGGCCGCGACGTAGGCCATGTCCAGCGCCGCCGAGCCGAACCGGCGCACGCCGGAGACCCGCTGGCTGATCTGGTGCAGCTCCTTCAGGAACTTGGCGTGCTGGCCATGGCCCAGGAACGGGATGCCGGTCGCCAGCAGGGACTCGTCGAGCCGCGTGCGCGCCGCGACCCGCAGCCGCTTGTCGTTGACGTAGCAGCCCTTGCCCTTCTCCGCCCAGAACAGCTCGTTGCTGGCCGGGTTGTAGGTGACCGCCGCGACGATCGCCCCGTCGCGCTGCAGGGCGATGTTGATCGCGAAGTGCGGCAGGGCGTGCAGGAAGTTGGTGGTGCCGTCGAGCGGATCGACGATCCAGGTGTGGGTCTTGTCGGTGCCCTCGATCAGCCCCCGCTCCTCGCCGTGGAAGCTGTAGCCGGGCCGGGCCTTGCTCAGGGCCTCGAACAGCACCTGCTCGGCCTTCAGGTCGGCGGCCGAGACGAAGTCGGCGGCGCCCTTCTTGGAGACCTGCAGCTCGGTCAGCTCGCCGAAGTCGCGGTTCAGCCCGCGCGCGGCCTTGCGAGCCGCATCGCTCATCACCTTCAACAGGGCGGACTGGGTGGACATCGGGTCTCCGTGGGCGTCGAGGGGCCGGGATAGTGGCAGGGTGGGGCCAAGGCAAGGCGCTTAGCCCGGCTCCGCCAGCCCCTTGGCGATCTCGGCGTTGAGCGCCCTCACCGCCGCCGCCGGGCCCTCCGGATGCTTCCAGACGCCGGCGGACACCGCGATGAAGTCGGCGCCGGCCTTGGCCATCTCGGCGGCCGTTTCAACGGTGATGCCGCCGATGGCGACGCAGGGGGTCTGCATGCTCTCCTGCCAGATGGTCAGGATCTCGGGCTCGGCGCGGGTGG
Organism: Phenylobacterium sp.; assembly: GCF_036263695.1. Taxonomy (GTDB): domain Bacteria; phylum Pseudomonadota; class Alphaproteobacteria; order Caulobacterales; family Caulobacteraceae; genus Phenylobacterium. The sequence goes on along the minus strand of NZ_DATAGM010000029.1, from coordinate 8,655 downwards.
GCGCCTCTTTAGTGGCGGTCGGGAAGAAGGCGCCGAAGGCCACGTAGTCGGCGCCGGCCTCGGCGGCCTCCATGGCCAGGTGCCGGCTGTCGTGGCAGGTGACGCCGACCATCCGGTCGGGGCCCATCAGCCGGCGGGCCTCGGAATAGGGCGCGTCGGACTGGCCGACATGGACGCCGTCGCAGCCGAGCTTCGCCGCAAGGTCCGGGCGGTCGTTGAGGATCACCGCCACGTCGCGGGCCAGGCAGATGGGCGTCAGGGCCTCGACGGCGGCGGCGATGATCTCGTCGGGTGCGTCCTTCAAGCGGATCTGCAGGGCGGCGACATCGCCGGCGTCCAGCGCATGGGCGAGGTCGCGGCCGAACTCGGCCAGGTCGTCGATGGTGGGCGGCGTGATCAGGTAGAGGCGGCAGTCGGCTTTGCTCATGGCGGGGCTCTATATCAGCCCGCGGCGAGAAGCGCCCTCAGGCCGTAAGCGACGGCGGCGGTGGCCAGAGCCCCGGCGGCGGCGAGGCCGAAAAACCACGCCAGCCTACGCCACAGCGGGCCGACGGGTTCGCCCTCGGGCGGGGGTTCAATGATAGCCCGCACCCGCCGTCACCTTTCCGCGGAAAAGCCAATAGACCCAGAAGGTGTAGCCGAGGATCACCGGCAGCAGGATGGCCACCCCCACCAGCATCAGGCCCAGCGCATTGTCCGCCGAGGCCGCCTGCCGGAAGGTCAGGTCGTAAGGGACGATGTTCGGGAAGAAGCTCACCGCCAGGCCGATGTAGCCGGACAGGAAGACGATCATCGCGCCAACGTAGGGCAGGGCGTGCGAATGGCGCTTCAGCCCCCCCACCAGCAGCGCCAGGCCCGCCGCGCCCACGGCGGGGATGGCAAGCAGCGGCGCGAGGCGTCCGAAGTCGAATCGGCCACCCTCCCACCCCCAGCGGACGGCGACCTCCGGATGGACGAACAAGGTGGCAAGGCTGACAGCGGCGAGCAGCAGGGCGGCGCCCGCCGCGCTAGTCCAGGCCCAGCGGCGGGCCCGGCCGTGCAGCTCGTCCTCAGTCCGCCAGATCAGCCAGCAGGCGCCCAGCAGGGCGTAGCCGAACACCAGCCCGACGGCGACCAGCACGGTGTAGGGCGTCAGCCAGTCGTAGGCGCCGCCGGCGAAGGCGTCGCCCTCGATCCGCACCCCCTGGATAAAGCCGCCGAGCACGAACCCCTGCGCCAGCGTCGCCACCACGGAGCCGACGCAGAAGGCGCCGGTCCAGAACGCCTTGCCGCGCCGCCGGCCGCGGGCCCGGAACTCGAAGGCGACGCCGCGCAGGATCAGCGCCAGCAGCATCAGCAGGATGGGGACGTAGAGCGCCGGCCCCAGGACGGCGTAGGCAATGGGAAAGGCGGCGAACAGACCCCCGCCCCCCAGCACCAGCCAGGTCTCGTTGCCGTCCCAGACCGGGGCGATGGTGTCCATCATGATGTCCCGCTCCGCGGGCGAGCCGGCGAAGGGGAAGAGGATCCCCAGCCCCAGGTCCATGCCGTCGAGCAGCACGTACATCAGCACGGCTACGGCGATGATCCCGGCCCAGATCAGCGGCAGGTCTAGGCTCATCGGCCGGCCTCCGGGTCGGGATCGGCGGGCGCGGCCGCCATCGGCTGGCTGGGCTGGCGCGGACCGGGATGCTCGGGCGGCGGCTCGCCAGACCCAGCCACCGGCCCCTCGCCCATCAGCCGCAGGATGTAGAGGGCGCCGACGCTGAACACGATCCCATAGACGACCAGGAACGCCAGCAGCGAGGCCGAGACCTCGCCAGCGCCCACCGGCGAGACCGCGTCGGCGGTCCGCAGCACGCCGTAGACGACGTAGGGCTGACGGCCGACCTCGGCGACCACCCAGCCGGCGATCACGGCGACGAAGCCGGTCGGGCCCATGGCCACGCAGGCTCGAAGGTACGGCCGATTGTGCTCCGGCCCCCGCGTCCGCCAGCACAGGAAGGCGCCCCAGAGCCCCAGCCCGATCATGGCGATCCCCAACCCCACCATGATCCGGAAGGCCCAGAAGACGATGGCTACGGGCGGGCGGTCCTCGGGCGCGAGGCTCTTCAGCCCCGGCACCTCGGCGGTCGTCTCGCCGGCCACGATCCAGCTCCCGATCTTAGGGATCGAGATCTCCCAGCGGTTGGACTCGGTCGCCCGGTCGGGCCAGGCGGCGATGTGGAACGGCTGCTCGGCCCGGGTCTCCCAGAAGGCCTCGATGGCGGCGAGCTTGGAGGGCTGGCTCTCCAGCATCTGCTTGCCGGAGATGTCGCCGACCCACAGCTGCAGGGGCGCGACGATGGCCAGCATGCCCACCGCCATCCGCAGGGAGATCGCCGACTCCGTCTCGCCCGGCGCCCTCAGCCGCCGCCAGGCCGAGGCGCCCGCGACCACCAGGGCGGTGGTCAGGTAGGCCGCCAGCACCATGTGGGTGAACCGCTCGGGGAAGGTCGGCGAGAAGATCACTTCCATCCAGCTGGTGGCCAAGAGGGAGCCGTCCGGAAGGCGGGTGTAGCCGGTCGGGTGCTGCATCCAGCTGTTGGCCGAGATGATCCAGAAGGCCGACACCAAGGTGCCGACGGCGACCAGGGTGGTCGATGCGAAGTGCAGCCGCGGCCCGACCTTGCGCCAGCCGAACAACATCACCCCAAGGAAGCTGGCCTCGAGGAAGAACGCAGTCAGCACCTCGAACGCGAACAGGGGCCCGATCACCGGCGAGACGAAGGCCGAGAAGACGCTCCAGTTGGTGCCGAGCTGGTAGCTCATCACCACCCCGGACACGACGCCCATGCCGAAGGAGAGGGCGAAGATCTTCACCCAGAACAGGTAGAGGGTCTTGAACGCCTCGTTCTTGGTCGTCAGCCAAAGGCCCTCGAGCACCGCAAGGTAGCTCGCCAACCCGATCGTGAAGCTCGGGAAGATGATGTGGAAGGCGATGGTGAAGGCGAACTGCAGCCGCGACAGCAGCAGGGCCTCGGCGTCCATGTCGATCAGGCCTCGCACCCGGCGCGCGCGAGCCGCGCCCCGTCCCGCTGTGGAACGCTGAAGCTCGCCGCCGGCTCCGCGACGGGGCGCCGCAACCACCTAGTTGCTAATGAGTTGCAACGGCGTTCGCATCTGGTACATAGGATTCATCTGCGAGGGGTTCGCAAGTTGTACGTCTGCAATTGCAACGGGATCCGGGAACGTCAGGTCCGCGCCGCCATCCAGGCCGGCGCCCGCCGCCCGGCCGAAATCTTCAAGGCTTGTGATTCCAAGCCCCAGTGCGCCCGCTGCGTCTGCGACATGCGCCAGCTGCTGGACGAGCAGGACGAGTCGCTGAAGTACGCCGCCGAATAGTCTGACTAAGGCGCCGATTACCAGCGGCCCCATAATAAAATCAGAGACTTGTCGGCGGCGCGCGCAACGAAATCAGCGACCGCAAATCACTTGCAAAGATAGGCTTTGACTCCCCGCCCGACGCGCGGAAAGGCTGCGCGCGAATAGTGACGGAGAGTTTCGATGCAGGGCGACAGGGACATCATTCGGCTTCTCAACGCCGTGCTGACCAACGAGCTGACGGCGGTCAACCAGTACTATCTGCATGCGCGCATGTACGAGAACTGGGGCCTGAAGCGGCTCGGCAAGATCACCTACGAAGAGTCAATCGGCGAGATGAAACACGCCGACAAGCTGATCCGTAGGATCCTGTTCCTCGAGGGCCTGCCCAACCTGCAGGACCTGCACAAGCTGAAGATCGGCGAGAGCGTCGGCGAAGGCCTGATGGCGGACCTCGAGCTGGAGACCTCCGGCCGGGTCACGCTGGTCGAGGGCGTCAAGCAGTGCGAGGCCGCCGCCGACTTCGTCTCCCGCGAGGTGCTGGTGGAAATCCTCTCCGACACCGAGGAGCACATCGACTTCCTGGAGACCCAGGTCGGCCTGCTGCGTTCGCTCGGCGAGCAGAACTACATGCAGAGCGCCATGGGCGAGCTGGAAGGGGACTGAGCGCGCCGCACCCCCGGCCGCCGAAGGCGGTGGAGGGGGCGCTCAGCGGCGGCGGTCGAGCCAGCGCTTGATGATCCCGAACGCCGCGGGGCCGACCAGGGCCGCCGCCAGCAGCAGGTAGACGATCCGGGCCTCGTCGGGCATCAGCCGATCCGGCCCTCGATGGCCTGCGGGTGAGGCGGCGCGGCGGGGGCGGCCTCGGCTTCCACTTCAGGCTTGGGCGGCGTCAGGCCCATGAATTCCTTCACGGCGTTGACGTAGGTGTGGGCGATGGTCCGCGCCTGTCCGACGCCGTAGACCCCGTTGCGCTCCAGCGAGGCCAGGTCGCCGCCCAGCGCGAAGATCATCCGGAAGGCTTCTTTCTCGATGATCCCGGTCGGCAGGATGGCGATGTTGTTGAGCCTAAGCTGCTCGACGATGCCCTTCAGCGACTTGGGCCGGACGGCGGCCGGAAGGCGGGTCAGGAGGCAGGCGTGCAGGATCGGCCGGCGCAGCTTCTTTTCCGCATTGCCGACGATCTCGGCCATCTTCAGCGCCTGCAGCGCTTCCAGGGCCGAGGAGGCGAGGGGGGTGATGACCAGGTCCGGCTTCACCGCCGTGAACGACAGGCCCACACGGGCCGAGCCTTCGGTGTCCAAGATGATCCAGTCCGGCCGTTTGCCGTTCGCTTCGCGCAGCGCATCGGGCAGGTCCATCTCGAAGGGCGCGGCGTGCACGCTGATGGTGTTCGGCCGGCCAGGCAGCGAGGCCCAGTGCACCAGCGGCTTGTTGGGATCGGCGTCGATCATCGCCACCCGGTGTCCCTGTTCGGACAGGCCCAGGGCCAGCAGCATCGAAGCGGTGGTCTTCCCCGCACCCCCCTTGGGGCTGACAAACGCCACGGTCGGCAAGCGCAATACCTCGGGTCCGCGAAAAAGGGCCGGCGCGCATATAGGGCATACGCGCAGGTTTCGTTAAACCTCGCTCGCCTTGCGGGCGGAAGGAAGGCGCTTTGCCGCGTTAACTCGTCGCGTCCTGGGCGACTTCCCCCGTCTTGGGCGCGCTTTCGGGCGCGGCGCCGGCTTCGATGATTTTTCCGCGGCCCGTCACGTCGCTGTGCAGCTGACCGGGGCGGCTGACCAGGGTCACCTTGCCCGAATCGGCCACCTTCACGTCGGCGCGCGCCTGCGGAGCGAGGCTGACCTCGCCGTAGTCCCTCACGTTGGCCAGCACCTCGCCGGCCCGCAGCTGCGACAGGTCCGCGTCGGCCGACTCGCCGATGTTGAGGGTCAGCGACTCGGCGCGGCCCTGGATGGACACATCGGCGCGGCCTTCCATGGTCAGCATCAGCCGGTCCTGGTCGTAGCCGTCGACCACGAGGGTGTCCTCATCGTCCAGCCGGAACTCGGTGATGCGCGGGGCGGTGATGGTGATGCTGACGCGCCGCCAGCCGTCCTCGTCGTCGTCGCCGCTGATCCGGCCGCCCACGAGCTGCAGTTGGTGGACCAGCCCGCTCGGACCGCTCACGACCACGGTGGCCGGCCCTTCCTTCTGGACGAACCGCACCTCGGCGGGGATGTCGATATCCAGGCTCTCGCCGGTCCACGGGAGCTCGCGGTTGGCCGGGGCGTCGGCCGCCTCGTCCAGGCGCCGCTCGACCTGGTCGTCCACGTCGTCCTCCCAGTCGCCGAAGTTGCGATGCCAGTCGTGGTTGGTGAAAAGGTCCGGCCCCCCGAAGCTCACCGCGGCGGTGAGGCAGATGACGGCCGTGAAGAAGCCGGCGACGGCGATCAGCACGAGGTTGCGGATCATGGCGTTGCGTCCTTCAGGCTAGAGGGCGGGCTTGAGCAGGCGGAAGTGCAGCCGCCCGTACCAGACGAGGGCGTTCACCAGCCCGATGGTGATCAGGGTCAGCACCGCGCCGGCCGAGATCGAGCCGGCCATCAGGCCCAGGCCCGCGAAGATCGCCGTCACCGCCCCGCCCGGCGGGTCGAAGAAGGGCCCGCCGATGAACACAGCGCCGCCGGCGAAAAAGGCGGCGACCACCCCCATGCCGATCCCGAACAGGGCGCCCACCAGGCCGATCAGCACGGGTAGGACAATCAGCAGGTCCAGGGCCCCCAGGCCGATCACCGCGAACACCGCGCCCATGGCCGCCGAGGGGTTCTTCTGCTCCTCCCACAGGCGCAGGCCGGCCTCGGCGCGCAGCTCGCGGGCCAGCCGGTCCGGATCGCCCAGCGCCTGGCCGACCTCCGCCTCGCTGCGGCCGGCGGCCTCGCCCTCGACGAAGTGGGCCTCATAGTCGGCGACGATGTCGTCGATGGTCTGCGGGGGCAGCCCGCGCAGGCCGTCGCGCAGCCGCTGAAGGAAGATCTGCCGCGTCATTGCCCCTCTCCAAGGATGGTCGCGACGGCGCCCGAGAACTTGGCCCAGGCGGCCTTCTGGGTTTCGAAGCTCGCCCGGCCGGCGTCGGTCAGGCGGTAGTATTTGCGGGGAGGCCCGGCGGGCGACTCGACCAGGTAGGTTTCAACCAGCCGGTCGGCCTGCATGCGGCGCATCAGCGGGTAGATCGTGCCCTCGCCCATGTCGATCGCCTGCGCGAGCCGGCTGGCGATGTCGTAGGCGTAGCCATCGCCGCGCGAGAGCAGCGCCAGCACGCAGAGCTCCAGCACGCCCTTCTTCAGCTGAACCTGGATGGTCTCGGTCACTTGGCCGCCCGTTCCCTTCGCGTCCGTCGTGCTGAAGTCTTACGCAAGGTACTAGGTGATGCAAGCTAGCATGCATTAACTCGTAGTAAGGTCCGGTCCCCGGTGAGGGATCGTTTCCGCCGCCCGCCTGTTCTGAAGGTCTGACGAGACCTGGAGTTAGACGCGCATGCTCGACATCAGCTCTGGCGCCTTCTGGATGATGGTGACGGTGATCGGCGTCGCCCTCCTGGGCGCCGCCATCGCGTGGGGAATGGCGCGCAATGCGCGCCGCGATCGCAGCAAGGACGCCCTCACAGAAGCCGCCACACGGCAGCAGTACGACCACCCGAACGTCGGCGACAATCAGGGTCCTGCCGATCCCAAGCACCGGGTGGGCGCCCCCCGTTAAGCGGGCGCCCCTTCTAAGCCGCAAGCTTCGCCTCTAGGCTCTCGCAGAAGAGCCTAGGGAGATCGCATGTCGGACGCGGCGGGGCAGAGGAGCGGGCGCCAGCACGCCACGGTGATCGGGGCCGCATCGGCCGGCACCGTCTTCGAGTGGTACGACTTCTACCTCTACGGCTCGCTGGCGGGGTTCATCACCCAGCACTTCTTCTCGGGCGTCAACGAGACCACCGGATACATCTTCGCCTTGCTGGCCTTCGCGGCGGGCTTCGCGGTCCGCCCGTTCGGCGCCCTGGTGTTCGGCCGGCTGGGCGACCTGTGGGGCCGCAAGAACACCTTCCTGGTGACCATGCTGCTGATGGGGCTCTCGACCTTCGTCGTCGGCCTGTTGCCGAGCTATGCCCAGATCGGCGTCGCCGCGCCGATCCTTCTGATCGTCATGCGCCTGATCCAGGGGCTGGCGCTGGGCGGCGAGTACGGCGGGGCGGCGACCTACGTGGCCGAGCATGCGCCGCCCGGCCGCCGCGGCCTCTACACCAGCTTCATTCAGACCACGGCGACGCTGGGCTTGTTTCTCAGCCTGATCGTCATCCTGCTGGTGCGCAGCAACCTGGGCGAAGAGGCCTTCCGCGACTGGGGCTGGCGGATCCCCTTCCTGGTCTCGATCATCCTGCTGGGCGTCTCGCTCTGGATCCGCCTGCGGCTCAACGAGAGCCCGGTGTTCCAGCGGATGGTGGAGGAGGGCAAGGCCTCCAAGAAGCCGCTGACCGAGAGCTTCGCCCGCTGGCCGAACCTGAAGCTGGTGCTGCTGGCGCTGGCCGGCCTCACCGCCGGCCAGGCGGTGGTCTGGTACACCGGCCAGTTCTACGCCCTGTTCTTCCTGGAGCGGATGCTGAAGGTGGACGGCTCGCTGGCTAACAGCCTCGTCGCCATCGCCCTGCTGCTGGGCACGCCCTTCTTCATCGTGTTCGGCTGGCTGTCGGACAAGATCGGCCGCAAGCCGATCATCCTGCTCGGCTGCTTCCTGGCCGTCATGACCTACTTCCCGCTGTTCAAGACGCTGGCGGCCGCCGCCAACCCGCAGCTCGCCGCCGCGTCGGAGCGGGCGCCGGTCAGCGTCATCGCCGATCCGGCCGACTGCTCGTTCCAGTTCGACCCGGTCGGGCGGCAGACCTTCGCCTCATCCTGCGACGTGGCCAAGTCGCACCTGGCCAGCGCCGGCATTTCCTACGAGAGCCGCCCGGCGCCGGCCGGGTCGCTGGCGGTGGTGCAGGTCGGTCAGGTGGCGGTGAACAGCTTCGACGGCGAAGGCATGCCGAAGGCGCAGTTCGATGAAGCCAAGAAGACGTGGCAGGGCCAGGTCGGCACGGTGCTCTCGGCCGCCGGCTATCCGGCCAAGGCCGACCCGGCGCAGGTGAATCGCCCGCTGGTCGTGGGCGTGCTGTTCGTGCTGATGCTCTACGTCACCATGGTCTACGGCCCGATCGCCGCGGCCCTGGTGGAGATGTTCCCGGCCAGGATCCGGTACACCTCCATGTCGCTGCCCTACCACGTCGGCAACGGCTGGTTCGGCGGCTTC
>NZ_DATAGM010000028.1:0-3368 GCF_036263695.1 Phenylobacterium sp. | reverse complement strand
TCAACGGCCGCCGGAGGAGCTGCTTCGGGAGATGCTCTGCACGGTCTGGACGGTGCTCGAAGGCGAGCGCTAGCGGACCGGCCGCGGATCAACGTGGCGCGGCGGCTCGGCCTGGTCGGGCTGATCGTGGTGCTGTCGGCGTTGGTCTTCGGCGCGCTGCTGTCCGGGCTGCAGGCCCTGAAGGCGATGCAGTAGGGGGTCAGACCCCCGTCACCTCGCTCCAGAACCGCTTGGCCTTGCCGAGGAACCCCGCCGACTTGGGATGCTGCTGCTCGCCGCACAGGCCGGCGAACTCGCGCAGCAGCTCCTTCTGACGGGCGGTGAGCCTGGTCGGCGTCTCTACGAACAGCTCGACCACCAGGTCGCCGCGCTCGCGCGAGCGCAGCGAGGGCATGCCGCGGCCCTTCACCCGTACGGTGCGGCCGGTCTGGGTGCCCTCGGGCACCTTGATCGGCACTTTGCACTCGCCGTCGCAGTTCTCCCCGCCCATCAGGCAGGGGGCCTCCAGCTCGCCACCCAGGGCCGCGATGCTCATCGGCACCGGCACGGTGCAGAGCAGGTCCAGCCCGTCGCGCTCGAAGAGCTCGTGCGGCCGGACGGAGATGAAGATGTAGAGGTCGCCGCGCGGGCCGCCCCTGGCGCCCGCATCGCCCTCGCCCGCCAGCCGGATCCGCGCCCCGTCGTCGACGCCGGCCGGGATGCGGACCTGCAGCCGGCGCTCGCGCCGGACCTGGCCCATGCCGTGGCAATCCTCGCAGGGGTCGAGCACCAGCCGGCCCGTGCCGCCGCAGCGGGGGCAGGTGCGCTCGATGGAGAAGAAGCCCTGGGTGGCCCGCACGCGGCCCTGGCCGCCGCAGCTGCCGCAGGGGGTGGGGCTGGTCCCCGGCCGGGCACCCGAGCCCGAACAGGTCTCGCAGCTCATCGCCGAGGGGACGGTGATCTCCACGTCGGCGCCGGCGTAGGCCTGCTCGAGGGTGATCTCCAGGTCGTATCTCAGGTCCTGGCCGCGGGCCGGGCCGCTGGAGCGGCGGCCGCGGCCGCCGAACATGTCGCCGAAAACGTCGCCGAACACCTCGTTGAAGATGTCGTGCACATCGTGCATGCCGGCCCCGCCGCCGCCGTTCATGCCGTTGACGCCGGCGTGGCCGAAGCGGTCGTAGGCCGCCCGCTTCTGCGGGTCCGAGAGGACGGAATAGGCTTCGTTGATTTCCTTGAACCGGGCGGAGGCGTCCTCGCATCCCCCGTTGCGGTCAGGGTGATGCTCCATCGCCAGCTTGCGGAAGGAGGCCTTCAGGGCCGCCTCGTCGCAGCCGCGGGGCACGCCAAGGATCTCGTAGTAGTCACGCATCGATGGTCAGCGCTCGGAGGGCTCGAACTGAGGTGGGATGGCGCCCGTCCCGCCGCAAGGCGTCGCTTGCGCGGGACGGACGGCCGTCATCGCTCGGAAGTCGACGGCGCCCCATATCGGTCGATTGGCTTGACTTGCCGGCGGCCGACATGGGGCGAAACGTCACGCCGACTTCTTCTGGTCGTCGCTGACTTCTTCAAACTCGGCGTCGACCACATCGTCGCCGCCCTCGTTCGCGCTCTGCTGACCCGCCTCGCCGCCGGAGTTCTGCTGGGCCTGGTACATGGCCTCGCCCAACTTCATCGACGCCTGGATCAGGGTCTGGGTCTTGGACGAGATGGCCTCCGGATCGCCGGACTCCAGCACGCCCTTCAGGTCTTCCATCGCCGAGGTGATGGCGTCGCGCTCGGCCTGGCCGACCTTGTCGCCGTGCTCGGCGAGAGCCTTCTCGGTCGAGTGAAGGACGGCCTCGGCCTGGTTCTTGGCCTCGACCACCTGCTTGCGCTTCTCGTCGTCGGCGCGGTTGGCCTCGGCTTCCTTGACCATCCGCTCGATGTCGGCGTCCGACAGGCCGCCGTTCGCCTGGATGCGAATCGACTGCTCCTTGGCGGTCGCCTTGTCACGGGCCGAGACGTTGACGATGCCGTTGGCGTCGATGTCGAAGGTGACCTCGATCTGCGGCACGCCGCGCGGCGCCGGCGGGATGCCCACCAGGTCGAACTGGCCCAGCATCTTGTTGTCCTGCGCCATCGGCCGCTCACCCTGGAAGACCCGGATGGTGACGGCGTTTTGGTTGTCGTCCGCGGTCGAGAAGACCTGGCTGCGCTTGGTCGGGATGGTGGTGTTGCGCTCGATCAGCGGCGTGAACACCCCGCCCAGGGTCTCGATGCCCAGGGTCAGCGGCGTGACGTCCAGCAGCAGCACGTCCTTGACGTCGCCTTGCAGCACGCCGGCCTGCACCGCGGCGCCCAGCGCCACGACCTCGTCCGGGTTCACGCCCTTGTGGGGCTCGCGGCCGAAGAACTCCTTCACCGCCTCGACGACCTTGGGCATGCGCGTCATGCCGCCGACCAGCACCACTTCGTCGATGTCGGCCTTCTTGACGCCCGCGTCCTTCAGCGCCTGCTCGCAGGGGCCGATGGTCTTGGCGATCAGGTCCTCGACCAGCGCTTCCAGCTTGGCGCGGGAGAGCTTGATGTTGAGGTGCAGCGGGCCCGACTGGTTCATCGAGATGAAGGGCAGGTTCACCTCGTACTGGGCGGTGGTGGACAGCTCCTTCTTGGCCTTCTCAGCCTCTTCCTTCAGGCGCTGCAGGGCCAGCTTGTCCTTGCGCAGATCGACGCCGCTCTCCTTGCGGAACTCGTCCGCCAGGTAGTCGACGATGCGCAGGTCGAAGTCCTCGCCGCCCAGGAAGGTGTCGCCGTTGGTCGCCTTCACCTCGAAGACGCCGTCGCCGATCTCCAGGATCGAGACGTCGAAGGTGCCGCCGCCGAGGTCGTACACGGCGATCTTCTTGCCGTCCGCCTTCTCCAGCCCGTAGGCGAGCGCCGCGGCCGTCGGCTCGTTGATGATCCGCAGGACCTCCAGGCCGGCGATCTTGCCGGCGTCCTTGGTGGCCTGCCGCTGGGCGTCGTTGAAGTAGGCCGGAACGGTGATCACCGCCTTCTCGACCTTCTCGCCCAGGTGACGCTCGGCGTCTTCCTTCAGCTTCTGCAGGATGAAGGCGGAGATCTCTTGCGGAGAGTAGTCCTTGCCGTGGGCGCGCACCCAGGCGTCGCCAGTCGGACCTTTGACGATCTCGTAGGGCACCATGCCCCGGTCCTTCTCGACCATCGGGTCGGAGACGTTGCGGCCGATCAGCCGCTTGATCGCGAAGAAGGTGTTGGAGGGGTTGGTGACCCCCTGACGTCGAGCGGGCTGGCCGATCAGGCGCTCGCCGTCGTCCAGGAAGGCGACCACCGAGGGAGTGGTGCGCGCGCCTTCAGCGTTCTCGATCACTTTCGGCTGCTTGCCGTCCATG
>NZ_DATAGM010000027.1:0-12618 GCF_036263695.1 Phenylobacterium sp. | reverse complement strand
GTTTCCACATGCACCATCACCACCGGGCTCGCTGGTCACGGTTTCCCTTCGGTCACGCCGGTCCCGGCGGCCATCACCGGGGCCGCCGCGGCGGCCGGCTCGGCCGGATGTTCGAGCACGGCGACCTGCGCCACGTGCTGCTGGCCTTGCTCGCCGAGAAGCCCAGCCACGGCTACGAGCTTATGCGCGAGCTGGAGGAGCGCACCGGCGGCGCCTACCGGCCGAGCCCGGGCGTGGTCTACCCAACCCTCTCGATGCTCGAGGACGAGGCCCTGATCCGGCCGGCGGGCGGGGAGTCCGGCCGCAAGCTGTTCGAGGTCACCGACGCCGGCCGCGCCTCGCTGGAGCAGCAGCGCGCCACCGTCGACGCCATCTTCGCCCGGCTGAGCGAAGCCGCCGCCGCCTCGGCGCTCGCGTCGCCCAAGGTCCTGCGGGCGATGGAGAATCTGAAAACCGCCCTGCGCCTGCGGCTTTCGAACGGCCCCATCGCCGAGGGTCAGATCGAGGCCATCGCCGCCGCGCTCGACGAAGCCGCCGCCAAGGTCGAGCGGATCTGAGGCTGGCGCGCAGCTGCCGGGGCGCTGTATGACGGCGTTATGAAGCTTCACCTTGCGCTCGTCGTCGCCGCCGTCACCTTGTCAGGCTGCGTGAGCATGTCCCGCTCGGAGGCCGTGGCCCCGCTCTCCGCAGACCTCGCCCAGGGCAGCCGGGTCTCGGAGATCCGCCTGAGCCGCTCGGACGAGCTGAAGGTCACGCCCGGCTTCGATGATCTCTTCAAGAGCCGTGTTCAGGCCAAGCTGGACGCCTGCGCGACGGGCGACCGGCCGCTGCGCCTGGAGGCCGAGCTCGAGCGGCTCGACAAGGCCAATCCGGTGGTCACCGCCGTGGTCGCCGGCTCCAACGTGCTGCGCGGCTCGGCCCGGCTGGTGGATGTGGCGACCGGCCAGGTCGTCGCCGACTACAAGGTCGGCAAGACCATCGTCGGCGGCCGCTTCGCGGTGGTCGTCATGGGCGAGGCCGAGGAACAGCTCTCCGACGCCTTCGGCGAGGAGCTGTGCAAACAGGCGTTCACGCCGGCGGAATGATCCAGTCATCCCGGCCGCAGCGAAGCGGAGAGCCGGGACCCGGTAACGGCGCGCGTGAGTCTGGGTGCCGGGTCGGCCTGGCGGCCGCCCGGGATGACGGGTCAATCCATCAGCTTCTGCGTCAGGTAGACGTAGTGCCGGGCCCAGCGCTGTGAGTTGAGTTCGGGATCGGTCGCGTTGGCGTGGCCGCCGAAGGTGTTCTCGAAATAGACGTACGGTGCGCCGAGCGCCTCCAGCCGGGCGGCGAACTTGCGCGCATGGCCGGGGTGGACCCGGTCGTCCCGAGTGTTGGTGGTGATGTAGGGCTCGGGGTACGTCACCTCCGGCTTCAGCAGCTGGTAGGCCGAGTAGCGGGCGATGAAGGCGCGGTCCCCCGGGACCTCCGGATCGCCGTATTCGCCGACCCACGAGGCGCCCGCCGACAGCCGGTGGTAGCGCAGCATGTCGATCAGCGGGCTCTCGATCACCACCGCACCCCACAGCTGCGGGTTCTGGGTCATCGCCACGCTGGTCAGCACCCCGCCGTTGGAGCGGCCGTAGATGCCGAGCCGCCGGGGCGAGGTGACCTTCTTCGCGAACAGGTCCTTGGCCACCGCCGCGAAGTCGTCGAACGCCCGCTGCCGGTTCTCGCGCAGGGCGGCCTGGTGCCAGGCCGGGCCGAACTCCCCGCCGCCGCGGATGTTGGCCAGCACATAAGCCCCGCCGCGCTCCAGCCAGATCTTGCCGAGCTCGGGCCGGTAGGCGGGCGTCTCGGCGACTTCGAACCCGCCGTAGCCGTACATCAGGGTCGGCGTGGAGCCGTCGAGCTTCGCGTCCTTATTCGACATTACGAAGTAGGGGATCTTCGTCCCGTCGGCGCTCGTCGCCCAGAATTGCTGCACCTTATGTTGCGCAGCATCGAACCGGGCGGGCAGGGTCTTCACGCTCTCCGCGCGGGCATCGCCGGCGTCGGCCAGCCACAGGGCGTCGGGCGACAGGAAGCCCTCGGTCATCACGAACAGCGTCTCGTCCTTGGCCGACGCGCTGACCAGTGCGACAGACGCCTCCTTCGGCAGCGGCAGGCGCTTGACGGCCCAGCGACCGCCGTCGCGGCGCCAGATGTCCACGGCGCCTTTCACCTCGTCCAGCAGGGCGACGACCAGCGAGCCCCCGGTCTCCGCCGTCTCGGTGATCGCCTGCCGCTCGGTGGGCTGGAAGATCAGCTCCAGCTTCGCGGACGTGGGATCGCGCTTGAATTCGGCGATCGGCAGGCCGACCAGGGCGCCGGCCGAGAAGCCTGCGAACGGCTCCTGCAGCGTGAAGATCGCCCGCCCGTCCACATAGGCCTGGTAGCTCGCCTTGCGCGGCAGCGGCAGCTTCTGGGGGCCGGCTTCGGTCAGCAGGCTGAATTCGCTCTCGAAGAAGGTCAGGCCGCGGCTGGCGATCAGGCCGTCCACCGCCCCCTCGCCGCGCAGCACGATGGCGCTTGCCGAGACGTCGGTCCTGGCGCCGCGGAACACCTCGGTGGCCGTCCCGTCGCGGCGGACGGTCTTCAGCACAAACGGATAGCCGGAGGCGGTGACCTCGCCCTTCGTCCACTCGCGTCCGACGATAAGGGTGTCGGCGTCCAGCCACTCGGCGTCCTGCTTGCCCTCGGCGAAGCGGAAACCGGCGTCCACGAACCGGCCCGAGGTCGCGTCGAACTCGCGGATCTCCACCGCATCGCCGCCGCCGTCCGACAGCCGCACGAGGCAGCGCGTCTCGGCGGGCTTCAGGCAGGGAGCGCCGTGAAAGAACCAGTTGCGCCCCTCGGCCTTGGCGAGCGCGTCAACGTCGATCAGCGTGCGCCACCGCGGCTGTGCGCTGGAATAGGAGGCCAGGCTCGCATGCCGCCACAGCCCATGCGGATGCGCCTCGTCCTGCCACAGGTTGTCGACGCCGCCGGCCCGCAGGCGCGGGATCGGGATGCGGTCCTTGGCGGTGAAGATCGCCCGAGCTTCGGCCAGGTAGGTCTGGTAGCGCGGGTCCCCCTCTAGCCGGGCGCGCGCCTTGGCGTTCTGCGCCTCGACCCAGGCCATGGCCCTCGGGCTGTCGATCTCCTCCAGCCACGCGAACGGATCTTCCTGAGCTGCAGCGGGGCCGGCGGCAAGCACGAGGGCGGCGAGGCCCGAAATCACTGACTTCATCAGGCCTTGATAGCCGAGCGACGCCGCGTCGAGCCAGCCCGCGATGCACACAACCCCCATCCCGGATCGGCCTGCCGGCCGTCCAGGATGAGGGGTGGAGAAAAGCCGCCGCGTGCGCCGCCGCAGCTTTTTCCCTATATGCGCAGTCGCATGAGCCGTCCGTTCCTCAAGATGAACGGGCTCGGCAACGACTTCGTCGTGGTCGACGCCCTCGCCGCGCCGTTCGCCCCCTCGGCGGACGAGGTGCGGGCGCTCGCCGACCGCGGGCGGGGGATCGGCTGCGACCAGCTGGTGGCGATCGAGCCGTCCACCGCGGCGGACGTGCGGGTCCGGTTCTGGAACGCCGACGGCGAGGCGGTGGGCGCCTGCGGCAACGCCTCGCGGTGCGTCGCCCAGTGGGTGATGGACCGCACGGGCAGGGACGCCGCCGTGCTGGAGACCGACGCCGGCCTGCTGTCGGCGACGCGCGCGGGCCGCAACGTCACCGTGGACATGGGCCGCCCGCGCCTGCGCTGGGACGAGATCCCGCTGGCCGAGGACATGGACACCCGGGGCATCGAGCTGCAGGTGGGCCCGATCGACAACCCCGTGCTCCACACGCCCGGCTGTGTCTCCATGGGCAACCCGCACGTGGTCTTCTTCGTCTCCGGCGCGCAGGCCGCGCCGGTGCGCGAGGTCGGGCCCCTCATCGAGCGGCACATGCTGTTCCCGGAAGGCGTCAACGTCGGGTTCGCTCAGATCAAGGCCCGCGACCGCATCCGCCTGCGGGTCTGGGAGCGGGGCGCCGGCCTGACGCTGGCTTGCGGCACCGGCGCCTGCGCGGCGCTGGTGGCGGCGCACCGGCGCGGGCTCGTGGACCGCAGGGCGACCCTGGAACTCGACGGCGGCGAACTGGTCATCGAATGGCGCGTCGAGGACGACCACGTGCTGATGACCGGCCCGGCGGTGCTGGAGTACGAGGGGACGCTGCCGTGAGCACGGTGGACATCGTCACCTTCGGCTGCCGCCTGAACGCCTACGAGAGCGAGCAGATCAGGGCGCGTGCGGCGGAGGACGGGCTGACCGACGCGGTGGTGTTCAACACCTGCGCGGTGACCGGCGAGGCGGTGCGCCAGGCGCGGCAGGCGATCCGCAAGGCCCGGCGCGAGCGTCCGGGGGCCAAGCTGATCGTCACCGGCTGCGCGGCGCAGATCGATCCCGCCGCCTTCGCCGCCATGGGCGAGGTCGACCTGGTGCTCGGCAACGCCGAGAAGGCCGCGCCGGGCGCCTACGCCCCGCAGGCCGAGCCCGGCCGCGTTCGGGTCGGCGACATCATGAGCGTGCGGGAGACCGCCGGCCATCTCATTGACGGCCTGAAGGACCGGGCGCGGGCCTACGTCGAGGTGCAGAACGGCTGCGACCACCGCTGCACCTTCTGCGTCATCCCCTACGGGCGGGGCAACTCCCGCTCCGCGCCGGCCGGCGAGATCGTCGGGCAGGTGCGAAGGCTGGCCGCCGACGGCTATCGAGAGGTGGTGCTGACTGGCGTCGACCTGACGAGCTGGGGCGCCGACCTGCCGGGGGCGCCGAGCCTTGGCCAGCTGGTCGGGCGGATCCTGCGGCTGGTCCCGGAGCTGCAGCGGCTCAGGCTCTCCTCGATCGACGCGGCCGAGATCGATCCGGACCTGATGCGCTGCCTGGCCGAAGAAGAGCGGCTGGCGCCCTACCTGCACCTGTCGCTGCAGGCCGGCGATGACATGATCCTCAAGCGTATGAAGCGGCGGCACCTGCGGGCCGATGCGCTCCGGCTGGTGCGCGAAGTGCGGGCGGTGCGGCCAGACGTGGCCTTCGGCGCCGACCTGATCGCCGGCTTCCCGACCGAGACCGAGGCGATGTTCGAGAACACGCTGGCCCTGGTGGAGGAGGCGGGCCTTTCCTTTCTGCACGTCTTCCCGTTCAGCCCCAGGCCCGGAACGCCGGCCGCGCGGATGCCGCAGCTGCCGAGGCCGGTGGTGAAGGCCCGCGCGGCGCGGCTGCGCGCGGCGGGCGAGGCGGCGCTGAGCCGGCATCTGGAGCGCCAGGTCGGGCGCGAGGTCGCGGCGCTGGTTGAGCGGGCGGGCCTGGCCCGTGCGGCGGATTTCACAGAGGTCGCCTTCGACGGCGAGGCGCCGGCCGGCGAGATCGCCGCCATGCGCGTAATCGGCCGCGACGGCGCCCGGGCCTATGCGGAGATCATTCGATGACGCAGCCCATCACCGGCGGCTGCCAGTGCGGCGCCATCCGTTTCCGTGTCGACGGGGAGCTGGGCGAAGCGACCATCTGCCATTGCCGCATGTGCCAGAAGGCCTTCGGAGCCCTCTACGGGCCGTTCGTCCGGGTGAAGCTGGCCGAGCTGACCTGGACGCGGGGCGAACCGGCGAGGTTCCAAAGCTCCAACAAGGTGCGCCGGGGCTTCTGCCGCGATTGCGGCACGCCCCTGACCTATGAAGAGGACCAGGAGATCATCGACCTCACCATCGGAGCGTTCGACGATCCCACCCCCATCCGGCCGGTGAAGCAGTTGGCGACCGATCGCGCCGTGCCGTGGGTGCACGAGGTCCCGGCTATCCCGCACAGGCCGATCGGCGGATCCAAGGGCCTGTCCGAGTTCTTCGGGGCCATCGTCTCTTACCAGCACCCGGACCACGACACGGCCGAGTGGCCGCCGCGGGATCGTTCCTAGTCCCGGTCTCTCCCGTCCAGGCGGGACTCCTCGTCCTTGCCGGGGAACCCGGGCAGCGACCAGTTGAAGATGATCGCGCAGGCCCGCAGCGCGAGCGCGGCGGCGAAGCCGGCGAGGCCGGCGGGCAGGGCGGCGACGCCGACGAGCTGCAGGCCGACGAACACCGCAGCGCCCAGCAGGGCGGCGGTGATGTAGATCTCCCGGCGCAGCAGCACCGACGGCTCCTCGGCCACCACGTCTCGGATGATCCCGCCGCAGGTGGCGGTCAGCACCCCCATGACGATGGCCGGCAGCGGCGGGACGCCGAAGGCCGAGGCCTTGGCCGCGCCCACGACGGCGTAGGCGGCCATGCCGAGCGCGTCGAGCCACAGCAGAAGGCGGGCGCGGAACCTGCGGTCGCCGAACACCCAGACCGCCGTGCCGGCCCCCAAGCAGACCACCAGGTAGGAGGGCCGATCGATCCAGAACACCGGCGCGTCGATCAACAGGTCGCGGAGCGTGCCGCCGCCGACGCCCGTTATCGCCGCGAAGAAGCCGAAGGTGACGATGTCGTGCTTGCGCCGGGCGGCCGCCAGCGCCCCGGTGGCCGCGAATACGAACACCGCCGCCAGGTCCAGGAGCGCAAAGGTGCGTTGCAGCGTGTCGTCCATGCCGCCGAGCTTAGGCGGGCCAGCCCGCGCGGGCGAGGGTGACGGCTCATCGCCGGACCGCTAGAAGGCGCCTCCATGACCGAACCCAAGAAGGGCTGGTTCCAGCGGCTGGCCGACGGCCTGTCCCGCTCCTCTAAGGCGATGACCGACCAGGTCGTCGGGAGCTTCAGCAAGCAGCCGCTGGACGAGGAGAGGCTCGACGAGCTCGAGGAGATGCTCATCGAAGCGGACCTCGGGCCCTATTCGGCGGCCCGGATCCGCAACCGCTTCGCCGAGGAGCGGTTCGGCAAGAGCGCCGACGAGCGGGAGATCCGCGAGGCCTTGGCCGCCGCCATCGGCGACGAGCTGTCCGCCCGGGAGGGCGACTTCGAGCCGCTCTCCGGCCCGCGCCCGTACGTCGTCATGTTCATCGGCGTGAACGGCTCGGGCAAGACCACGACGCTGGGCAAGATCGCCGCCGACCTGACCTCCCGCGGGGCCAGGGTGCTGATCGTCGCCGGCGACACCTTCCGCGCCGCCGCGGTCGAGCAGCTGAAGGTCTGGGCCGAGCGGGCCAGGGCCGACTTCATGAGCAGGCCCACCGGCTCGGACGCCGCGGGCCTGGCCTACGACGCGCTCGAGAAGGCCAAGGCGGAAGGCTACGACGTGGTGCTGATCGACACCGCCGGCCGGCTGCAGAACAAGCAGGGGCTGATGGACGAGCTCCTGAAGATCATCCGGGTCGTGAAGAAGGTTGAACCCGAGGCGCCGCACGAGGTGCTGCTGGTGCTCGACGCCACCGTCGGACGCAATGCGCTGGCCCAGGAGAACATCTTCGGCAACCAGATCGGGGTCACCGGCATCGTCATGACCAAGCTGGACGGCACCGCCCGCGGCGGCGTGCTGGTGCCGGTCGCCCAGGCCTCGGACTCGCCAATCAAGCTGGTCGGCGTGGGCGAGGGGATCGATGATCTGCAGCCGTTCCGGGCCCGGGCCTTCGCCCGCTCGCTCGTCGGCCTGGAGGACGCATGAGCGCCAGCAAGACCCAGCGGCGCGTGCGCGCCTTCGTCGACTACTTCGGCCCGCTCTGTTTCCTCGCCGGCTTCCTAATCACCCGGGACGTGGTCCAGGCGACGGCCGCCCTGGTGGCCGGCTCGGCGGTCGCGCTGGTGGTCGGTTTCGTGGTCGAGAAGCGGATCGCGCCGATGCCCCTGGTGGCCGGCGGCGCGGCCCTGCTGTTCGGCGGGCTGACGCTGGTCTTCAAGGATCCGCGCTTCATCTATGTGAAGCCGACGGTGATCAACCTGGGCTTCGCGGCCTTCCTGCTGGGCGGCATGGCCCTGAAGCGCAACCCGCTGAAGGCGCTGCTGGGCGAGGCCTTCCGGCTGCCGGACCACGCCTGGCGCACGCTCACCCTGCGCTATGGGATCTTCTTCGTCTGCGTGGCGATCCTCAACGAGATTGTCTGGCGCACCCAGCCGGAGGCGGTCTGGGTGGCCTTCCGCTTCCCCGGCCTGCAGATCCTGGCGCTGGTCTTCTCCTTCACCCAGATCCCGCTGATGATGAAGCATCACGAGGACGAGCCGGCGCCGCCGCCGACCGAGTAGCGATCCGCCGTGCACGGAGCGTTGTCGTCAAACTGACGCGTTTGGCGGCTAGAGCTTGGCCAGAATCATCAGG
Source organism: Phenylobacterium sp. (assembly GCF_036263695.1). Classification (GTDB taxonomy): domain Bacteria; phylum Pseudomonadota; class Alphaproteobacteria; order Caulobacterales; family Caulobacteraceae; genus Phenylobacterium. Next base: position 4,358 of record NZ_DATAGM010000027.1, on the reverse strand, counting down.
AGCAGGCCGCCGCATGGCGAAGGCCAAATCCGAAGCCAAGGCCGGCGTCGCGGCGCTCGAAGCCTCCGTCAGCCATCTGCTGCATCGGGCCGTTCAGCTCGCCGACGACCTGCACGCCGACACCTTCGGCGCCGACGGCCTGACCCAGCGCCAGTTCGCCCTGCTGGCGGCCGTCGAGGCGAAGGAGGGCGCGGCCCAGGCCGAGCTCGTCCAGCTGACCGGCATCGACCGATCGACCCTAGCCGAACTTACCAGCCGAATGATCACCAAGGGCCTGCTGGTCCGCGAGCGCTCGGAAGTCGACGGGCGGGCGAACGCCGTGCATCTGTCGGAAGCCGGCCGCGAGGCGCTGTCCGAGGCGCGCGCGCGGATGAGCGCTGCGGACGAGCGCCTGCTGAGACGCGTCGGCGGCCGCGGCCGGCGGGCGGCGTTCCTGGAGATGCTGACCGAGATGCTGTCGGGCGAGCGGCCGGGCAAGGCCGAGAGGAAGCGCGACAAGGCGGCGAAGAAGAAGACCAGGAAGGCGGCGTAGCTTCCCTCCCCCTCACGGGGAGGGTGGACCCGAGCACAGCGAGGGACCGGGTAGGGAGATTAACGTGTCCGCCAAGAGCTCCGGCCAGCGCGATCGAAGTCCCACGCTTCCCCACCCCGTCAATGCTTCGCATCGTCGACCCTCCCCATGAAGGGGAGGGGAGACTACTCTGGCCAGAGGTCGTGGATGTCGCCCTTGCGGTTGAGGACCCGCACCGCGCGCTTAACGACCTGCAGCAGGCGCGCCCGGCGGGCCTCTTCGTCGAAGGTCATGGAGCCTCGCGCCAGGCCCTCCAGCATGAAGCGGCCGAGGTCGCGGCTGGTCTGGAACCTGGGGTCCTCGCCGGCCTGGGCCAGCGCCAGGAACCGATCGCCAACCTGGTTGTGGTCGAAGGCGCTCTGGGCGCCGGCCAGGCGCTCGCGCAGCATCGGATCGGTGCGGGCCGCGGCCTCCAGCTCGGCGAAGGCGACGAACGGTACGGTGTGGAGCAGGGCCCAGTAGGCGTCGATGGCCTGCTCGGCTGCGTCGATGCCCGGAGCCGCCGGCCGCGAGGCGGCCTCTTCGAACAATCGTGCCCGCTCGACCTCGATGTGGGCGATGGCGGCCTCCACCAGCTCCTCGCGGCTCGGGAAGTGGTAGAGCATCGCCCCGCGCGTCAGATTGGCGGCTTCCGCGATCAGCGCATTGGTGGCGGCGTGGTAGCCCACCTCGGCGAACAGCCGCATGGCCGCATCCAGGATGCGTGCGCGAGTGCGGCGAGACTTCGGGGTCTCTTTGGCGGGATAGGTTCTAATGTCCATGGCGGCGGGGAGGCGCTTGGGTGGCGGCTTACCTATGTCCACGCTGGGCCGTACGCCAGTGGCGAGCTTCGCTTTTGTTGGTTTGACCGCAAATTAGCCCACGGATGCGGCGCTCACGCCGCAGGATCGGGCGAAATTGGCATGTCGCCGTTATGCGAACGCGAATCACCGCGCCGGTTGACAGTTGGGGCGAACTCATGACAGTGCCGCTGTCATGACTGACGCCCCTTCGGGCCCCTCGCTGCGCGACCGGCAGAAGGCGGCCACCCGTGACGAGATCCTGCGCGCCGTCGGCCGCCGGCTCGAGACCACCTCCCTCGAGGACTTGTCCTTCGCCGAGATCGCCGCCGAGGCGAAGGTGGGTGAGCGGACCGTCTATCGGCACTTCCCCACTAAGGAAGCGTTGCTCGGCGCGTTCTGGGCCTGGATCCAGACCCAGGCGGTGGCCCGCGACAAGCCGGCCGCCCTGCCGCCCAAGGAGGCGGCCGTTCCCCACGCCGACACCCACAAGCCGATGCGCATTCTCTTGGCCACCGACGCCTGGGAGCCGCAGGTCAACGGCGTGGTCCGCACCCTGACCCGGGTGGTGCAGGAGCTGCGCGGCATGGGCCACCAGGTGGAGGTCGTCAGCCCCGACCAGTTCAAGACCTTCCCCCTGCCCACCTATCCCGAGATCAAGGTGGCGATCGGCGTCTACGAGCCGGTGCAGGAGCGGTTCAAGGCGTTCGAGCCGGAGGCCATCCACATCGCCACCGAAGGGCCGATCGGCCTGGCGGCCCGGCGCATCTGCGTGGAGTGGAAGCTGCCGTTCACGACCAGCTACCACACCCGCTTCCCGGAATACGTCTCGGCCCGCCTGCCGCTGCCGCTGGCCGCCGGCTACGCCTACATGAAGTGGTTCCATAAGCCGTCCGGCCGGCTGATGGTCGCCACCCCCACCATGCGCGACGAGCTGACCCGCCACGGCTTCCGCAACATCTCGGCCTGGTCGCGCGGAGTGGATACCGAGCTCTTCCATCCGCGCGGCGCGAACGATCCCGACATCTTCGCCCATCTGCCCAGGCCGATCTTCCTCTACGTGGGCCGGGTCGCGGTGGAGAAGAACATCGACGCCTTCCTGGGCCTCGATCTGCCCGGGACCAAGGTGGTGGTCGGCGACGGGCCGCAGAAGGAGGAGCTGGCGGCCAAGCACCCGAAGGTGGTGTTCACCGGCTTCAAGAGCGGCGCGGAGCTGGCCGCCCACTACGGCTGCGCCGACGTGTTCGTCTTCCCCTCCCTGACCGACACCTTCGGGCTGGTGATCCTGGAAGCCATGGCCACCGGCACGCCGGTCGCGGCCTACCCGGCCCCCGGTCCCATCGACATCATCCCAGGCTCCGGCGCCGGCGTGCTCGCCAAGAGCGCCACCGAGGGCCTTCGCGAGGCCTGCCTGGAGTGCTTGACGCTCGACCGCGGCCGAGTGCGCGCCTTCGCCGAGACCTTCTCGTGGAAGAACTGCGCCGAGGACTTCCTGCGTAACCTGCAGCCCTACCCCGAGCCGGAGAAGACCCGCTTCTGGCGCCGGCTGCGGCGGCTGGCGCGCGTGCGGCGCCGGCCGAAGGCGGCGTAGGGTCAAGCTGTCACCAGTTTGTCGCTGAACTGTCGCATAGGGGTGTTAGGCGGCGAGCGCCTCAATGGGAGCCCTTGATATGCGACTGATTTCCACCCTCGCCGCGGCGAGCGCCGCGCTCGCGCTGGCCGGCTGCGGCCAAGGCGGCGATGCGAACAAGCAGGCGGCCGGCGCGCCCGGCGGCGAAGGCGCCGCGGGCGGCGGCGGCGGAAGCACCGACCAGGTCTGGGTCGCCGGCTCCTCGACCGTCTTCCCGTTCGCCACCCGCGTCTCCGAACAGGTCTCCCGCACCACCGGCGGCACGGCCGCCAAGGTCGAGAGCCTGGGCACCGGCGGCGGCATCAAGCTGTTCTGCGGCGGCGTCGGGACCAGCTATCCGGACGTGGCCACCGCCTCCCGCCCGATGAAGAAGTCCGAGTGGGACGCCTGCCAGCAGGCCGGGGTCACCGAGATCGTCGAGCTGAAGATCGGCTACGACGGCATCGTGGTCGCCAACGCCCGCAACGGCGCCAACTACAACCTCAGCACGGAACACCTCTACAAGGCGCTGGCCGCCGAGGTCCCGAGCGGCCAGGGCTTCGCGCCCAACGCCGCCAAGACCTGGCGTGACGTGGATCCCAGCCTGCCGGCCGACCGAATCCAGGTCTACGGCCCGCCGCCGACCTCGGGGACCCGCGACGCCTTCTCGGAGCTGGCCATGGAAGCCGGCGCGCAGGCGATCCCGGCGCTCAAGGCGCTGAAAGGTTCGGACGAGAACGCCTTCAAGCAGCGGGCCCACACGGTGCGCAGCGACGGCGCCTGGATCGATTCCGGCGAGAACGACAACGCCATCATCCAGACCCTGGAGAAGACCCCGGGCTCGGTCGGCGTGTTCGGCTTCTCCTTCCTGCAGAACAACCTCGACAAGGTGAAGCCGGCGGCCATCGGCGGCGTGCAGCCGTCGCTGGCGGCGATCTCGGACGGCTCCTACCCGTTGTCCCGCTCGCTCTACATCTACGTGAAGAAGGCCAACATGGCCGCCAAGCCGGCCCTGCAGCCCTACGTCACGGCCTTCGTCTCCGACGCGGCGGCCGGGCGTGGCGGCTACCTGCTGGAGCGGGGGCTGATCCCGCTGCCGGACGCCGAGCGCAAGGCCCAGCAGGCCGCCGCGCAAGGCCTTACGTCGATGGCGGCGCCGGCGAAGTAGCACCCACCCTGTCATCCCGGACGGCCGCCAGGCCGATCCGGGATCCAGGGCGACGCTTGAGCGGCCCTTCGGGGCCCGGCTCTCCGCTGCGCTTCGGCCAGGATGACGAGGTGTTTTAGGCGGCTTTGGGAACCAGGACCGGGACGCGCCGCGCCGCCGCTTCCGTCCAGCTGACGATCGAGAAGCGGCCCTGGTGGTCCTCCACCAGGGCCGTGCAGCTTTCCACCCAGT
>NZ_DATAGM010000026.1:0-13054 GCF_036263695.1 Phenylobacterium sp. | reverse complement strand
CGCGTGCTGCAGCTGTCGCTGGGTCAGGTGGACCGGCTGGCCAAGATGGTGCCGGCTAACCCCGCCAACCCGGTGACCCTGGCCCAGGCCATCCAGATCGAGCCGCGCCTTCGACAGGCCCGAGACGAGGACGAGGCGGTCGCCCAGCTGCTTGACGTTTCGCTGCAGCTGGAGGGCCTCTACCGCAACGCCTCGACCCACGCCGCCGGCGTGGTGATCGGCGACCGCCCGCTCACCCAGCTGACGCCCCTCTACAAAGACCCCCGCTCGGAGCTGCCGGCCACCCAGTTCAATATGAAATGGGTGGAGAGCGCCGGCCTGGTGAAGTTCGACTTCCTGGGCCTGAAGACCCTCACCGTCATCGACCGGGCGCTGAAGCACCTGGAGAAGCGGGGCGAGGTCGTCGACATCGGCAAGCTGCCGCTGGACGACCAGAAGACCTACGACCTGATGAGCGCGGGCCTGACCGTCGGCGTTTTCCAGCTGGAAGGGCAGGGCATGCGCGACACCCTGCGCCAGCTGCGCCCGGGATCGATCGAAGACGTCACCGCCGTGGGCGCCCTCTACCGCCCGGGGCCCATGGACAACATTCCGGCCTTCATCGACTGCAAGTTCGGCCGCAAGCCCATCGACACCCTGCATCCCTCGCTCGAGCCGGTGCTGAAGGAGACCTACGGCATCATCGTCTACCAGGAACAGGTGATGCAGATCGCCCAGATCCTGGCGGGCTACAGCCTCGGCGAAGCCGACCTGCTGCGCCGGGCGATGGGCAAGAAGAAGAAGGAGGAGATGGAGCAGCAGCGCGCCCGCTTCGTCTCCGGGGCGGCTGAGAAGGGCGTCTCGCCCGAGCATGCCGGCGCCATCTTCGACCTGGTGGACAAGTTCGCCGGCTACGGCTTCAACAAGTCCCACGCCGCCGCCTACGCCGTGGTCAGCTACCAGACCGCCTGGCTGAAGGCGAACGCGCCCGTCGAGTTTTTCGCCGCCTCGATGAGCCTCGATATCGCCAACACCGACAAGCTGGCGGTCTTCTATCAGGACGCCAAGCGGTTCGGCGTGAAGATTCGCCCGCCCTGCGTGAACCGCTCCTTCGCCGACTTCGAGGTCGAAGGGGGCGAGGTGCTCTACGCCCTCGGCGGGATCCGCAACGTCGGCCTGGCGGCCATGGAGCATGTGGTCGAGGTGCGCCGGGAGGGCGGGCCGTTCCGCGACATCTTCGACTTCGTCGAGCGGGTGGACCCCAAGCAGGTCAACAAGCGCACGTTCGAGACCCTGGCCCGGGCCGGCGCCTTCGACGCCATCCATCCGAACCGCGCCCAGCTGATGGCCGCCTCCGATCCGCTGATCGCCTACGCCCAGTCGGTGGCGGCCGAGCGGGTCTCCTCCCAAGCCAGCCTGTTCGGCGCCGACCAGGCCGAGGCCGCCCGGCCGCGGATGCCCAAGGCGGACCCCTGGACCCCGACCCAGCGGCTGGACGAAGAGCTGGCGGCGGTGGGCTTCTACCTCTCCGGCCACCCGTTGGAGGATATGGTCGAGGCGCTGCGCCGCCGACGGACCGACCTGCTGACCGACGTCATCCCCAAGGCTGAGGCCGGCGCCGAGGTGTTCCGCATGGCCGGCGTCGTGCGCCGCAAGCAGGAGCGGGCCAGCCAGTCCAGCGGCGAAAAGTTCGCCTTCGTCACCTTCTCCGACCCGACCGGCGAATACGAGGTGCTGTTCCCGCCGGAGTCCCTGCGCCGTTGCCGGGACATGCTCGAGCCCGGCAAGGCCCTGGCGATCAAGGTCCGCGCCAAGGCCAAGGACGGGGAGGTGCGCTTCTTTGGCGACGACGCGGAGCCGGTGGACAAGGCCATCGAGAACGCCGTCGCCGGCGTGCGGGTGCACATCGCCCCGCGCAGCGCCGAGATCGACGCGCTCAAGCGTCGGCTCGAGGGCCTGAACAACCCCCGTGGCGGCGAGATCGTGCTGGTCGCCGCTCTGCAGCCCGGCCGCGAGGTGGAGGTGAAGCTCCCAGGCCGCTTCACCTTGGACGGCCCGGTGCGCGGCGCCCTGAAGACCGCGCCCGGCGTGATGTACCTCGAAGAGCTCTAGGGCCGGCGCCGCGCGGTCTGGCGTCGCACCGGCAGTGAAATCCACAGTTCATAGCCCCTGCGTAATTGCCCCGGCGGCGGGGGTGGCCCATTCCAAGGGTATGGCTCGACTCGCTCCTCTCCTCGTGGCCGGCGGCGCGTTCGCCCTGTCGGCCGCGTTCGCCCACGCCCAGACCTCCCAACCGGGCCCGTCGCCCTACGCCGGCCCGGCCCCGTTCGCCGCGCCCGCCGCCCAGGCGACGCTGCGCGGGGCCCTTGAGGCCGCCCGGGCGCGCAACCTGACGCGCGCCCGCGAGATCCAGGCGCGTCTTCCCGACCCCGTGGCGCGGCGCATCGTCGACTGGGCGCTGGCCGACATTTTCGGCCCGCAGCTCGGCGAGGCCGAACTCCACCACCTCTCGGCCTCCCTGCTGGAGTGGCCGCGCGCGGACGCCCGGCGGCAGGCCATCGCCGCCCAGCTGCCCAAGGGGCCGATTCCCTACTCGGCGCTGGGAAGCTCGTCGGCGTCCGGCGGCGGCGGGTTCAACCAGCGCCGGCGGCGGATGAACGACGCGCTGCGAATCGGCGACGCCTCGGGCGCCTACCAGGCGATCGCCGCCCACGGAATGGCGCCGGGCGGGGTCGACTACGCCGAGGCGGAGTCCTTCGCCGGCTGGCTGGCGCTCAACAAGCTGAAGAATCCGTCCCTCGCGCTGCAGCACTTCACGCGCCTGGATGCGGCGGTGAAGAGCCCGGTCAGCAAGGCCCGGGCCGCCTATTGGCAGGGGCTGGCGGCCGAGGCGCTCGGTCAGCGGGAGCGCGCCCGGGCCTTCTTCGAGGCCGGCGCGCAGCACAACACCACCTTTTACGGCCAGCTGGCCGCCGAGCGGGCCGGCCACCGGGAGATCGTGCTCACCCCCGACCCGACGCCGACGCCGGCCGAGCGGGCCGCCTTCGAGAGCAAGGAGTTGATCCAGGCCCTGACCCTGCTCGGCGCCGCCGGCGAGCGCGAGCTGGTCCGGGTCTTCGCCTTGCACCTGGGCGAGCAGGTGGAAAGCCGCGCGGAACTGGCGCTGCTGGTCGACAAGCTGAAGGCCATGGGCGAGCAGGAGGTGTCGCTGCTGGCCTACCGGCGCGGTGCGCAGAAGGGCTTCATCCTGCACGAGCGCGGCTACCCGCTGCGCACGCCGCCGGCCGGCGCCCGCGACGTGGAGCCGGCGCTGGTGCTCTCCATCGTGCGGCAGGAGAGCCAGTTCGATCCTCGGGTCCGCTCCAGCGCCGACGCGCGCGGCATGATGCAGCTGCTGCCGGGCACCGGTCGCGAAGTGGCGCGCAAGATCGGCGTCGCCTGGGACGAGAGCCTCTTGTGGGATCCGGATCACAACATGCGCCTGGGGACAGCCTACCTGGGGCAGCTGGTGGGCCGATTCAGCGGCAGCTATGTGCTGGCCACGGCCGGCTATAACGCCGGACCCGGCCGTCCGGCCCAATGGGTCCAGTTCTGCAGCGACCCGCGGGCGTCGGGCTCTGACCCCATCGACTTCCTGGAGTGCATCCCGTTCAGCGAGACCCGCACCTACGTCTCGAACGTGATGTCGAACCTGCAGATCTACCGGGCCCGGCTGAACGGCGGCCGCGCGCCGCTGACCCTGTCGCGGGACCTCCGCCGCGGCGCCTGGTCGGCCACGGCGGCGAGTGCGGGCGCCTCGGCGACGGGCGCGCCGTAGGCCGCATTTTCCCTCGCTCCACGGGGAGGGTCGAGTCGGCGCAGCCGAGCGCGGTGGGGGACTCTCGTACGTCGAGGCGCCCCCCGCATGGCCCTCACTTCCCAGCACGTCTCGCCGCTGCGCGCCGATCCACGCTCCCCATGAAGGGGAGTGAAGCGCACGACCCTTGCTTTTTCGCCGCTTAGGGCCTATCTGCCCGCCCCATCACACACGCAGGCGTTTGGCGATGCGCGGGGAGACATCCCGCTCGTTTCCATTCCGGGCTCCGAAAGGAGTTTTGGCCTGCGGAGGCGCACCGGAAAAAGGAGCATTACCTATGGCGCTTCCCGACTTCTCCATGCGTCAGCTTTTGGAAGCTGGCGCTCACTTCGGCCACCAGACGCACCGGTGGAACCCGAAGATGGACCGCTTCATCTTCGGCTCGCGGTCGAACATCCACATCATCGACCTGTCGCAGTCGATCCCGCTGCTGCACCAGGCGCTGGTGAAGGCCCGCGACGTGGCCGCCGCCGGCGGCCGCGTGCTGTTCGTCGGCACCAAGCGCCAGGCCTCCGAGCCGGTCGCCACCGCCGCCAAGCGCTGCGCCCAGTACTACGTGAACCACCGCTGGCTGGGCGGCACGATGACCAACTGGCGGACCGTGTCGCAGTCGATCGCCCGCCTGCGCGAACTCGAGGGTCTGCTGGAGGGCGGCGAAGGCCCGGGCCGCACCAAGAAGGAGCTGCTGCAGCTCACCCGCGAGCGCGACAAGCTCGAGCTCAGCCTCGGCGGCATCAAGGACATGGGCGGCATCCCCGACCTGATGTTCGTGATCGACACCAACAAGGAAGCGATCGCGATCCAGGAAGCCCGGAAGCTGAACATCCCGGTGATCGCCATCCTCGACACCAACTGCGATCCGGACGGCATCACCTTCCCGATCCCCGGCAACGACGACGCGGCCCGCGCCATCCAGCTCTATTGTGACCTGATGGCCGACGCGATCCTCGACGGCCTGGCCGCCGGCCAGGTGGCTTCGGGCGTCGACATCGGCGCCGCCGAAGCGCCGATCGAGCCGACCCTTGCCCGCGAACTGGCCGCCGACCAGGCGACCCCGGGTGCGGACGAGGGCGTCGAGCAGGCCAGCGAACAGCCGGCCGAAGCCCAGGCGGCTGAAGCCCAGTCGGCGAGCTGACATCAAACCAACGTAAGGGCGGGGTCGTCCGGGCCCCGCCGGACCGCTAACCCATTTGAGGAGCCGACCATGGCGGAGATCACCGCTCAGCTGGTCAAGGACCTGCGCGAGAAGTCCGGCGCGGGCATGATGGACTGCAAGAAGGCCTTGCAGGAGAACAACGGCGACGTCGAAGCGGCTATGGACTGGCTGCGCACCAAGGGCCTGTCGAAGGCCGCGAAGAAGTCCGACCGCGCCGCCGCCGAAGGCGTCGTGGCCGGCCTGATCGCGCCCGACGGAAAGTCCGGCGTGCTCATCGAGCTGAACTCCGAAACCGACTTCGTGGCCAAGAACGACAAGTTCCAGCAGGCCGCGCGCGACATCGCCCAGGTGGCGCTGACCGTCGAAGGCGTGGAGGCCATCTCGGCCGCCAAGACCGCCGGCGGGGAAGTGGTGTCGGACCTGGTCACCAACCTGATCGCCACCATCGGCGAGAACATGCGCCTGCGCCGCTCGGCCCGCCTGACGGTGGGGCAGGGCGCCGTGGCCCTCTACCTGCACAATCTGGCGGGCGAGGGCGTGGCCAGGCTCGGTGTGCTGGTGGCGCTGGAAGGCGCCGGCGACCAGGCGGCGCTGAAGGACGTGGGCCGCCGCATCGCCATGCACGTGGCCGGCACCCCGACCCCGCCGCTGGCGCTCACCTCCGACGAGCTCGACCCCGAAGTCGTGGCCAAGGAGCGCGAGATCCAGACCCAGACCGCGATGGAATCGGGCAAGCCCCGCGAGATCGCCGAGAAGATGGTCGAGGGCCGGATCCGCAAGTGGCAGGAAGAGGTCGTGCTGCTGAAGCAGCCCTTCGTCATGAACCCGGACCAGACTATCGAGCAACTGATCGCCGAGACCAGCAAGCAGGTGGGCTCGCCGGTGGCCGTGAAGGGCTTCGTCCGCTTCGCCCTTGGCGAGGGCGTCGACCGCGGCCCGAGCGGCGATTTCGCCGCCGAAGTGGCCCAGCTGACCGGCCAGGCCTAGCCTCCGGTTCAGGCCGTTCTATAAGGGCGCGGCGCGCATCGACGCGCCGCGCCCTTTCGCTATCCTGACGCCCGCCGACTCGGAGCTGCGATGCCTGCCGACCCGCCCCGCTACAAACGCATCCTGCTGAAGGTTTCCGGCGAGGCCGGGGCCGGCGGCGAAGGCTTCGGCATCGATCCCAAGACCCTCGACCGGGTCGCCGCCGACATCGCCGAGGTGGTGCGCGAGGGCATCGAGGTTTGCCTGGTGATCGGCGGCGGCAACATCTTCCGCGGCGCCCTGCTGGCCGAGAGCGGCATGGAGCGGGCAAGCGCCGACTACATGGGCATGCTGGCGACAGTGATGAACGCGCTCGCCCTGCAGGCCAGCCTGGAGAAGATCGGCGTCTTCACCCGCGTGCAGTCTGCGATCCCGATGGAGGCCATCTGCGAGCCCTACATCCGCCGCCGGGCGCTTCGGCACCTGGAGAAGGGCAGGGTGGTGATCTTCGCCGCCGGCCTGGGGGCCCCGTTCTTCACCACCGACACCCCCGCCGCGCTGCGGGCCGCCGAGATGGGCTGCGACGCCCTGTTCAAGGGGACCAGCGTCGACGGCGTCTACACGGCCGACCCCAAGAAGGACCTGACCGCGACCCGCTACGAGCAGCTGAGCTATCAGGACGTCCTGGCCAAGGATCTGAAGGTGATGGACGCCTCGGCCATCTCGTTGATGCGGGACAACCACATCCCGATCGTGGTGTTTTCCATCCGTGAGCGCGGAAATCTGCTCAAGGTGCTGAGAGGCGAGGGAGTCTACACCACCATCGCCTGAGGCCGGCGCGCGTTTCGGCATCGCCCGCCGCGCGTTTTGTCCATAGGTTCTATGAAGTCGGCCGGTTCCTGCACCGAAGCTGCACATCTTCGGCGCGGGACCGGTCTATAGCTCGCAAGACGTGAGGAGCGCCCATGGCCACCGTCGAGAAACCGGTGCTTTCGAAGTACAAGGATCGCATGGACAAGGCGATCTCCGTCCTGAAGGAGGAGTTCGCCAGCCTCCGCACGGGGCGGGCCTCGTCGAGCCTCCTCGATCAGGTGCACGTCGAAGCCTACGGCTCGTCGATGCCGCTCAACCAGGTGGCCGCCGTCACCGTGCCCGAGGCGCGGATGCTGATGGTCAATGTCTGGGACCGCGGGATGGTGGTCTCGGTGGAGAAGGCGATCCGCGCCTCCGGCCTTGGCCTCAATCCCGTGGTCGACGGTCAGAACCTGCGCATCCCGATCCCGCCGCTCACGGAGGAGCGCCGCAAGGACCTGGCGAAGATGGCCGGCAAGTACGCCGAGCAGCAGCGGGTGGCGGTCCGCAACATCCGGCGCGACGCCAACGACGACCTGAAGAAGGCGGAGAAAGCGGGCGTCATCAATCAGGACGAGCTTAAGCGGATGGAGGCCGAGGTCCAGAAGATCACCGACCAGGAGATCAAGCGGATCGACGAAGCCTTGAAAACCAAAGAGCAAGAGATCATGCAGGTCTGAGGCCCTCCCGGGCTTCCCCTTCAAAAGGACGAGTTCGCCCATGGCCGGCGGCAAACGTGGAGAGCCGAAGAGCGCGGCCCCGTCGGGCGAGGCCGGCGCGGGGCCGGCGCTGCACGTCGCGATCGTGATGGACGGCAATGGCCGCTGGGCAAAGCGTCGCGGCCTGCCCCGGACCCTGGGCCATCGGGCGGGCGTGGAGTCGCTCAAGCGCACCGTCTCGGCGGCCCCGGAGCAGGGGGTGCGCTGGCTGACGGTGTTCGGCTTCTCCACGGAGAACTGGAGCCGGCCGGCGGCCGAGGTGGCCGAGCTGATGGCCCTGCCCAAGCGCTATTTCGAAACCGACCTGGCCCGCCTCGAGCGGGAAGGGGTGCGGGTGCGGGTGCTGGGCCGCCGGGAAGGGCTGTCGGCGGAGCTGGTGAAGATCATCGAAGAAGCAGAGCAGCGCACGGCGCACAACGACCGCTTCTTCCTGCAGGTGGCGTTCAACTACGGCGGCCAGGCCGACATCGTCGATGCCGCCCGGCGCTTCGCCCAGCAGGTGGCGGAAGGGCAGGCGCGACCGGAGGAGCTGAGCGAGGCGGCGTTCGCGCGGCTGCTGGCCACCGGCGGCGCGCCGCCGCCGGACCTCGTCATCCGTCCCTCGGGGGAGCGGCGGCTGTCGAACTTCCTGCTTTGGGAATCGGCCTACGCCGAGTTCGTCTTCCAGGACGTGCTGTGGCCCGACTATGGGCCCGAGCATCTGAAGGCGGCCATCGAGGAGTTCCAGACCCGCGAGCGGCGGTACGGCGGCGCCGTAGCCGATGACGTGCTTGCCGCAGGCTAGACGCTTCGATTGGTCGAACCTGGGCGTACGGGCGGTTTCAGCGCTCGTGCTCGTGCCGTTGGTGTTGGTGGCGGTCTGGCTGGACGGCATCTGGTTTCTGCTGCTGATGAGCGTCGGCGTCGCCCTGCTGGCCATCGAGTGGGGGCAGATGACCGCTCCGCAGGCGCCGGTGAGGATCTCCGCCGCGGTGACCGCGGCCGTGCTGTCCTGCCTGTTCCTCGTCTATCAGGACCAGACCCCGCTCGCCTGGATGGCCATGATCATCGGCGCGGCCGCCGCGGCGCTGATCGCCCGCGGCGTCGCCGAGCGACCGGCCGATGCGGTGTTCGGTGTGGTCTACGTCGCGATCCCAGCGGTCTGCCTCATCTGGCTGCGCGACAAGCCGGAAGGTCAGTGGTGGACCTATTTCCTGTTCGCGGTGACCTGGGCGGCCGACATCTTCGCCTTCCTGGTCGGCAGCGCGCTGAAGGGGCCGAAGCTGTGGCCCAAGTTCTCGCCCAACAAGACCTGGTCGGGGTTCGCAGGCGGCCTGGTCGGCTCGATGGCCACGGGCGCGGTCGTGGCGGCCATCACCCCGCTGCACCTGAGCCTGCCCGCGGCGGCGGTGATTGGGCTGCTCGGTGGAGCCGCCACCATGGCCGGGGATCTGTGGGAATCGATGCTCAAGCGCCGCTTCGGCGTGAAGGACTCCGGCGACCTGATCCCCGGCCATGGGGGCTTGCTGGACCGGGTGGACGGGCTGATGTTCGCGGCCGTGGTGCTGGCCGCCGCACGATTGGTGGATTTCGGATGGCATTGAACCTGCCGCGGCGCGTCAGCGTCCTGGGCTCGACGGGCTCGGTGGGGGTCTCGACCCTCGACCTGTTCGAGAAGGCCGGCGTCGAGGTCGAGATGGTCGCGCTGACCGGCGGCCGCAACGTCGAGCGGCTGGCCGAACAGGCGCTGCGCTGGCGCCCGCAGATCGCGGTCATCGAGAGCGAAGCGGCGCTGCCCGAGCTGCGGGACCGGCTGAAGGGTTCCGGGATCGAGGTCGCCGCCGGCGCCGCGGCCCTGGCCGACGCCGCCTCGGCCGAGGTGCAGTGGGTGATGAGCGCCATCGTCGGCTTTGCGGGGCTGGCGCCCACCCTGGCGGCCGCCCGCGCCGGGGCCGTCGTCGCCCTGGCCAACAAGGAAAGCCTGGTCTGCGCCGGCCCGGCGCTGCTTCGCACCGCGAAGCTTGCCGGCGGGGCCGTCGTGCCGGTGGACTCCGAGCACTCGGCCATCTTCCAGGTGCTGGACCCCAGCTGCGCCCAGCATGTGGAGCGGCTGATCCTGACCGCCTCGGGCGGGCCGTTCCGCGGAGCCAGCCGCGAACAGATGCGCGCGGCAACGCCCGAGCAGGCGCTGGCCCACCCCAACTGGAGCATGGGCGCGAAGATCTCGATCGACTCGGCGACCATGATGAACAAGGGGCTGGAGGTGATCGAGGCGGCCTACCTGTTTTCCATGCCGCCGGAGCGGGTCTCGGTGCTGATCCACCCGCAGTCGATCGTGCACAGCATGGTCGAGTACCGCGACGGCTCCACCCTGGCCCAGCTGGGCCCGGCCGACATGCGCGCGCCGATCGCCTGCGCCTTCGCCTGGCCCGACCGGCTGCCCTGGCCCGCACCCAAGCTCGACCTGGTGCGCGACGGGCCGCTATCCTTCGAAGAGCCCAACCTGGAGCGCTTCCCGGCGCTGGCGCTGGCCAAGCAGGCCCTGGCGATGGGGGGCGGCGCGCCGGCCGCGCTCAACGCCGCCAACGAGGCGGCCGTGGGGGCCTTCCTTGACCGCAGGATCGGCTTTCTCGATATTGCCGCCACCGTGGCCGAAACGTTGGAGCGCATGGAGCGGACGGGCGCACTGACATCGAACGGCGGCGACGCCCTGGAGAGCGCCAGATCGACCGATGCGACGGCGCGCCACGTGGCCGCCGGGGTCATCGGGGGTCTAGGCCCTCACTAGGCCTGATGGAGTGGTCCGCCTGATGCTCGACTTCCTGCAAACTGCAGCCTTCTACGTGGTGCCCTTCCTGCTCGTTCTCGGGCTGGTGGTGACCGTCCACGAGCTCGGCCACTTCTGGGCGGCGCGCGCGCTGGGGATCAGCGTCGATCGCTTCTCGCTGGGCTTCGGCAAGGCCATCGCGCAGTGGAAGGACAAAGCCGGTGTCGAATGGCGCATCGGGTGGCTGCCGCTCGGCGGCTACGTCAAGTTCTCCGGCGACGAGAACGAGGCCAGCGTGCCCGACCAGGACCACCTGGAGGCGCTGCGCCGCGAGCTGATCGCCCGCGGCGACGAGCAGGCCCTGAACGGCTACTTCCAGTTCCGGCCCGTCTGGCAGCGGGCGGTCGTCACCGCCGCCGGGCCGATCTCCAACTTCATCCTGGCCATCGCTATCTTCGCGGCCATCGCCGGTTTCGTGGGCGAGCCCTACACGCCCGCGCGGGTCGGATCCGTGCTGCCGGCCTCGGCGGCCGCGGAGGCCGGCTTCCAGCCGGGGGACCTGGTGCTGGAGGTGGACGGCGGGCGCATCGAGCGCTTCCAGGAGCTCGAGGTCGCCATCAAGCTGCGCTCCGACACCCGCACCAGCTTCCTCATTGAGCGGGACGGGCGCCAGCTGCTTATCCAGGCCACCCCGCGCCGCCAGGACATCGTCAACATCCTCGGCCGCACCGACCGTCTGGGCGTGCTCGGCATCCGCAGCGACCCGTCGGTGGAGCTGAGGCGCTATGGCCCGATCGAGGCGCTCGGCCGCGGCGTCGCCCAGACCTCGGCGACCATCAAGACGACCCTGTTCTACCTCGGCCGGCTGTTCACCGGGCGCGAAGGGCCGGAGCAGCTGAGCGGACCGCTCGGCATGGCCCACCTGTCGGGCGACCTGGCCAAGCTGACCCGCCAGCAGGCGCCGGACACCGAGACCTTCATCGCCAACCTCGGCCTGCGGATGATCAACCTGGCCGCTGTCATCTCGGTGGGAATCGGGTTCATCAACCTGCTGCCGATCCCGGTGCTGGATGGCGGCCACCTTCTGTTCTACGCCTATGAAGCGCTCGCCCGCCGCCCTCTTGCCGCCAAGGTTCAGGCTGTAGGCTACCGTGCAGGTCTTGCGCTGGTGCTCGGATTGATGTTGTTCGCCACCTGGAACGATCTGCAGCGCCTGCGAGTGTTCTCAATCCTCGGCGGCCTGGGCACGTAAAGCGGCCCGGCCCCTTTTCCAGTGACGGCTGACCTGATGCAACGATCCCGCGCCCGTAGCGCCGCGCTCGCCTCCGGACTGGCGGTGCTCTGCGCCTCGACAGCCCTGACCGCGCCGAGTCTGGCCCTGGCACAAGAGCCCGCCGCCCCACCGGCCGCGCCCCCTGCGGAGGCTGCGCCACCTGCGGCGGCGGCGGCCCCCGAGGCGGCCCCGTTCGCGAACACCGGCGTGGTCTCGCGGATCATCGTCCAGGGCAACGAGCGGATCGAGCAGAGCACCGTGCTCTCCTACCTGCCGATCCAGCCCGGCGAGACGGTGGATCCGGTCAAGATCGACACCGCCCTTAAGGCGCTGTTCCGCACCGACCTGTTCGCCGACGTGCGGATCGACTTCGCGAACGGCGATCTGACCGTGCACGTGGTCGAGAACCCGATCATCAACCGGGTGATCTTCGAGGGGAACCGTGGCCTCAAGGAAGACAAGCTGCGGGAAGAGGTGTCCATCCGCCCGCGCGGCATCTTCACCCGCGCCCGCGTACAGCAGGACGTCCAGCGGATCATCGAGCTCTATCGCCGGTCGGGCCGCATCTCGGCCCAGGTGGAGCCGAAGGTCGTCGAGCTGCCCCAGAAGCGGGTGGATCTGATCTTCGAGATCGACGAGGGGCCCAAGAGCGGGATCCTGCGGGTCAACTTCCTGGGCAATCAGGAGTTCTCCGACAACGACCTGCGCGACGTCGTCGTGACCGAGCAGAGCGCCTGGTACAAGTTCTTCTCCAACAACGCCAACTACGACCCGGACCGGCTGGAGTACGACAAGGAGCAGCTGCGCAAGCACTACCGCAACCGCGGCTTCTACGACTTCCGCGTCGTCTCCGCGGTCGCCGAGCTGGCCCCGGACAAGAACGGCTTCGTGGTCACCTACACGGTGGACGAGGGCCCCGAGTACAAGTTCGGCAAGGTCGAGGTCGAGACCGAGCTGCAGCGCCTCAACAAGGAAGCCCTGACGGCGCTGCTGCCGATCCGCACCGGCCAGACCTACCAGGACGAGGCCATCGAGCAGGCCACGGACTCGCTCACCTTCGCGGCCGGCGCAGCCGGCTTCGCGTTCGTGGACGTGCGGCCCCGCTACTCGGCCAACCCCGAGACCCAGACGGTGGACGTCAGCTTCCAGGTTCGCGAGGGGCCCAGGGTCTACGTCGACCGCATCGACATCGTCGGCAACACCCAGACGCTGGACCACGTGATCCGCCGCGAGATGAACGTGGTGGAGGGCGACGCCTACAACCGCGTCCTCGTGGACCGCTCGCGCAATCAGATCCGCGCCCTCGGCTTCTTCAAAGAGGTCGAGATCGAGGAGCTGCCGGGCTCGGCGCCCGACCGGACCACCCTGCAGGTCAGCGTCCAGGAGCAGCCCACCGGCGAACTGTCGTTCAGCGCCGGCTACAGCTCGGTGGACCAGCTGGTGCTGGACCTTGGCGTCACCCAGCGCAACTTCCGCGGCCGCGGCCAGGATCTGCGCGCCCGGCTGT